>NZ_JAAEDT010000019.1:0-278554 GCF_013346865.1 Snodgrassella sp. ESL0323
AAAGTGAGAAAAATACTTATAATGATGTTGTGTTCAAAGACGCCCGTTTTGCCGATGCTCAGTTCATCCGTTCCGGTAATGATCTGATTATTAAAGCTTACGGGGATTCAGACTCTGTAACCCTGCCTAATTATTTTAATTATTATAGTAATAATTCCCGCGGATTTAACTTTATTTTTGAAGACAGAACCATCGATGCACAGGATATTAAAAAAGAGATTACATTCACCCTGAATGGCGACGATGGTGATAATGTCATTCATGGTTGGGATTCCAAGGATATTATCAGCGGCGGCAAAGGTAATGATACCTTGTATGGGGAAGCCGGTGATGATGAATTATACGGTGATGAAGGTAATGATGCGCTTTATGGCGGCGATGGTAATGATATCCTTGTCGGTGGCGACGGGGATGATTACCTTGAAGGCGGTCTAGGCTATGATATTCTGATTGGCGGTCCCGGTAATGATACTCTTAAAGGCGGTAACGGAAATGATCGCTATGAATTTGCAGCCGGCCATGGTCAGGACATTATTTATGATGGGGCATATGAAAGTGAGAAAAATACTTATAATGATGTTGTGTTCAAAGACGCCCGTTTTGCCGATGCTCAGTTCATCCGTTCCGGTAATGATCTGATTATTAAAGCTTACGGGGATTCAGACTCTGTAACCCTGCCTAATTATTTTAATTATTATAGTAATAATTCCCGCGGATTTAACTTTATTTTTGAAGACAGAACCATCGATGCACAGGATATTAAAAAAGAGATTACATTCACCCTGAATGGCGACGATGGTGATAATGTCATTCATGGTTGGGATTCCAAGGATATTATCAGCGGCGGCAAAGGTAATGATACCTTGTATGGGTATGCCGGTGATGATGTATTATACGGTGATGAAGGTAATGATACGCTTTATGGCGGCGATGGTAATAATATCCTTGTCGGTGGCGACGGGGATGATTACCTTGAAGGCGGTCTAGGCTATGATATTCTGATTGGCGGTCCCGGTAATGATACTCTTAAAGGCGGTAACGGAAAGGATCGCTATGAATTTGCAGCCGGCCATGGTCAGGACATTATTTATGATGGGGCATATCAAAGTGAGAAAAATACTTGGGGTGATGTTGTGTTCAAAGGCGCCCGTTTTGCTGATGCTCAGTTCATCCGTTCCGGTAATGATCTGATTATTAAAGCTTACGGCATTACAGACTCTGTAACCCTGCCTAATTATTTTAATTATTATAGTAATAATTCCCGCGGATTTAACTTTATTTTCGAAGATAAGACTGCTGGCGAAGAGGATATTAAAAATAATCTTACGCCAATTTTAAATGGCGATGATGATGATAATGTGATTACCGGCTCTTCAAAGCACGAAATTATCAATGGAGGTAAAGGTAATGACACCTTATATGGCAATGCCGGCAATGATATCCTGAATGGGGATGAAGGAGACGATACACTAGACGGCGGTGATGATAATGATATTCTGATTGGCGGCCCCGGCTACGATATCCTGATTGGCGGTCCCGGTAACGATCAGCTTTATGGCGGCGATTATGAAAAAGACCGCTATGAATTTGAAGCTGGCCATGGACAGGATATTATTAATGATGCTGCATCTTCAAGTGAAAAAAATACATTTAATGATGTTGTATTTAAAGATGCCCTGTTTGCTGATGCTCAGTTCATCCGTTCCGGTAATGATCTTATTATTAAAGCTTATGGCAATTCAGATTCTGTAACTCTGCCTGACTATTTTAACGTTAACAACGTTAACAGCCGTGGATTCAACTTTATTTTTGAAGATAAAACTGCTGATGAAAAAGATATTATAAATAATCTTATGCCTATTTTAAATGGCGATGATAATGATAATGTGATTACGGGTTCTTCAAATAATGAAATTATCGATGGTGGTGCCGGTAATGATAAATTATATGGCCAAAACGGTGATGATATCCTGATTGGCGGTGAAGGTAATGATTACATGGAGGGTGGTTATGATAATGATACTTATGTGTTTGCCAAAGGCCATGGACAGGACACTATTTATGAAGTTAGCGGTAATGATACCATTCAGTTTACTGATGTTAATTTTTCTGAAGTAAAATTCAGGAAAGAAAACTATGATTTAATTATTTACGGCTACAACGAAAATGATTCAATTCGGGTCGAGAACTTTTTCTATGGTAGTTTTGATTCCAATGTAATAGAAAATTTTGTCTTTAAGGATCAAACCATTACTTTAGCTGATTTTCGTAAAAACGGTATGCAACTATTTGGTACCAGCGGTGATGATATCATTACTCTTACTAACGGTCGTGCTCTTATATATGGCGGCGACGGTAACGATACCATTACTACCGGTAGCACTAACGATGTTCTGGATGGCGGTGCCGGTGATGATAAATTATATGGCCAAAACGGTGATGATATCCTGATTGGCGGTGAAGGTAATGATTACATGGAGGGTGGTTATGATAATGATACTTATGTGTTTGCCAAAGGCCATGGACAGGACACTATTTATGAAGTTAGCGGTAATGATACCATTCAGTTTACTGATGTTAATTTTTCTGAAGTAAAATTCAGGAAAGAAAACTATGATTTAATTATTTACGGCTACAACGAAAATGATTCAATCCTGATCAAGGACTTTTTCTATGGTGGTTATGATAATAATGCAATAGAAAATTTTGTTTTTAAGGATCAAACCATTACTCTAAAAGATGTGCATAATATTATCAGCAAACAGTAATAATATTCGGCAACTGAATAAGATAAGGTTATGTCTATTTATTATTCATACATCAGATAATGTTTAATATCAAAAACTGGCTTTGTAATAATACAAAACCAGTTTTTCACTATTCTGAATCACCTATTTAAACATGCATCCCTGTTAAACGGGCAGTATCCTGAGCAATCATCAGCTCTTCATTAGTCGGAATAACCAAAACTGCTGCTTTACTATCTTTTGTGCTAATCACACCCGGTGTACCGAAGCAGGCTTCCATATTGGCATCATGATCCAGAATCATGCCAAATACATTCAGATAATTAACTACTTTTTCGCGCATTGTAGTTGAGTTTTCACCAATACCACCGGTAAATACCAATGCATCCAGACTGCCGCAGGCAACCATCATACCGCCTACATATTTAGCCAGACGATAGGCAAATACATCCAGAGCAAGCTCGGCACCTTTGTGTCCGTTAGCAGCAGCTTCTTCCAGCATACGGCAATCGTTAGAAAGATTAGATAAACCCAGCATACCGCTTTCTTTGTTCAGCATTTCGGTGATTTCATCAATGCTCATTTTGGCATTCGCGGCCAGGAAAGAGAAAATACTCGGATCGATATCGCCGCAACGGGTACCCATAACCAGACCTTCCAGCGGAGTCAGCCCCATGCTGGTATCCTGTGAACGACCGTTTTTAACAGCGGTGATAGAGGCGCCATTACCCAGATGAGCAATCACCATGCTCATTTCATTAATATCACGGCGCAAAAATGCTGCGGTTTCCTGAGCAACATAACGGTAGCTGGTACCATGCGCACCATAACGGCGTACACCGTAACGGGTATACAGTGTTGACGGTATAGCATAATGATAAGCATGCGGTGGCATAGTCTGATGGAATGCTGTATCAAATACTGCTACCTGCGGCAGCTCGGGAAACGCCTGCTGTGCTGCCTGAATACCCAGAATATGAGCAGGATTATGCAACGGAGCCAGTACAATACAGGCTTCAATATCACGCATTACTTCAGGAGTAATCACTGTAGACTGGGTAAATCGTTCGCCGCCATGTACGACACGATGGCCGATAGCTTTGACACGGTCATATAAACCCAGATCTTTTAACTGTTCCAGCAAAGCCATTACAGCTGCAACGTGATCATGATTGCCGGTTAGGGCGTGTTTATGTTTTTCACCATTGATTTTAAAGGTGATAAAAGCATCAGTATTACCTACTTTTTCAGCCAGACAGCTCATTAAAACTTCTTTTTCGGCTAAATCCATGACTGCGGCTTTTACTGAAGAACTGCCACAGTTAAGTACCAATACTAAATCCTGCTCACTCATGTTGTTGTCCTGTTATATCGTGATTATTAAATTCAAAATGAATAATTAATTTTATTCAGCGGGCAAACAGCGTGCGTGCACCTGTAAAACGCTGGCTAAAATAGGGCTGGTCCAGTCTGGCCGTGCGAATAACACCGCTGCTGGAAGGCGCATGAATAAATTCACCGTTGCCAATATACAGCCCCATATGTGAATAAGCCTGTCCCGAAGTGTTGAAAAACACCAAATCCCCAACCTGCAAATCTTTTGTGCGGATCGGGGCGGAAACAGCTGCTATATCACGTGCGGTACGAGGCAGATTTACCTGCAATGCCTGCTGGTAAACGTATTGCACCATACCACTGCAATCAAATCCGCTACCCCGGCTACTGCCGCCATAACGGTAGGGTGTACCTATCAGACTCATGCTATGCAACAGCAATTCCTGACTCCCTACCTGATGACTGACTTTAGTAATCCGAATAGGAGCCAGACGGGGTTGGGTACCAGACTGTACTATTATTTTTCGACTACTAATTCTGCAGGCAGAAAGAAATAAAACAAGCGCACCTAAAACAGCACGCCGCTGTGCATTACATGTAACCATTAGTTATTTACCCTGTTGTGATTACCTGAATCATGCTTACTGAGTGAATATAACATGAGTTGGTAATAATTTCTCTAAGCATTAAGGCTTAAATGACAATCATTACATTAACTAACCTTGTCGTACAAATCATACAAATTTTACCACTTTGTGAAAGCTATATCGCTCTGAGAAGTTTTAATCTCTTGACAGTGTCCTTGTGCAAGAATAGAGTAGAAGCACTAATTGATAAAAGCCAACCGAATGAAAGTGCTTTCCAGATTTTTTACTGTAATTACAGGCTTTTATTATAAGCAATACTTTAAAGCATCGCTTACTAAACAAAATACAGGAAGCAATATGCAGGAATTTGCACCACTAGTTATTCGCAATCATCATCTCATTCCGATTGTTCAGGGCGGTATGGGCGTAGGTGTTTCTGCCTCAAGTCTGGCCAGTGCAGTAGCACGAGAAAATGGAGTAGGAACGATTGCCAGCGTGGATTTACGTCATTTGCATCCCGATTTACTTGAGCAGTCCAAAGAAAATCCTACGCAGGAAAAATACGATACCTTAAACAGGATTGCACTTGATCGTGAAATTAAATCCGCACTTGCCCAGTCTGAAGGACGCGGAATGATCGCAGTTAATGTGATGAAAGCGGTTAAAGACCATCATGCGATGGTACAGCAGGCTTGTGAATCCGGTGCACACGCAATTGTAATGGGAGCAGGTCTGCCGCTGGACCTACCGGATATGACTGAAAATTTTCCTGATGTTGCTTTACTGCCTATTTTGTCTGAATCACGCGGTATTGGTATTGTGCTTAAACGCTGGATGAAAAAGAACCGTCTGCCTGATGCAATTGTAATCGAACATCCCGCCCATGCTGCTGGGCATCTTGGAGCAGCAACTGTTGCCGGTGTTAATGATGAACGTTTTGAATTTAAACGGGTACTGACTGAAACATTCGAATTATTTAAAAAACTTGATCTGGAACGGGAAAAAATTCCTTTGATCATTGCTGGCGGGATGGCCAATTTTCAGAAAATTACCGTAGCCTTACAAGAATGGGGTGCAGCTGCTGTACAAATCGGTACAGCATTTGCTGTGACTCAGGAAGGTGATGCACATATCAATTTCAAAAAAACTCTCGCCGGTGCCGAAGGCGAACAAATTGTAGAATTCATGTCGGTAGCCGGCTTGCCGGCACGTGGCGTTAAAACTAAATTTCTGGATAGCTATCTGAAACGTGAAAGCGTATTACAGGCTAATGCCAAAGCAGACCCGCGGCGCTGTACGCAGGGGATTAATTGTTTGTCCGTTTGCGGCTTACGAGATGGTTTGGAAAAAGTCGGACAATTCTGTATAGATCTGAAACTTGCTGCAGCCTGGCGCGGAGAAACTGACAAAGGTTTATTTTTCCGTGGTAAAGATCCGCTGCCATTCGGTTCAGCTATGCGCACTGTTAAAGAAACCATTGAATATTTACTGACCGGCGAAATTCAGGCTGTCCAGAAATCTGCCTGAAATTGCTGAACAATTTCATAAGCCACATGCATGCATGTGGCTTTTTATTTGTCTGTAACCGGTATTTTTCGGAGCTAAAAATGAATACTTACTGCCGCAGTAATTTGAATGGTGGTAGTATCAAAGCATTTACAATAATTTGTATTTACGATTATGAATCCGAAACTGGAATTGTTACAGCCCTATCCTTTTGCCAGACTACGTAAATTAATGGATGGTCTGGAACCACCGGCTGATCTCCAGCCTATATCATTACATATTGGTGAACCCAAACACCCTACCCCGTCGGTTTTAACTGATGCACTGATTCAGCATCTGGATGGACTTGCAGCCTATCCGGTTACTGCCGGCATTCCTGAGCTTCGTCAGGCTTGTGCTCAATGGCTTATGCGCCGCTACTCAGGAGTAAAAATTAATCCTGATACTGAAGTATTACCCGTGTTGGGCAGCCGGGAAGCATTATTTGCATTTACTCAAACCATCATTGACAGCAGTACTGAATACCAGCCCGTAGTTGTCAGCCCGAACCCTTTTTATCAGATATATGAAGGTTCAGCCTTGCTGGCTGGCGCGCGGGTAGAATATGTCAATTGCCGCGCTCCGCATTTTATGCCGCAATGGCAGGAAATCGATCAGAATACATGGCCAAAGGTACAATTGGTTTTCGTTTGTTCTCCGGGCAACCCTAGTGGCGCGGTAATGAATCTGGACGAATGGAAAAAACTATTTGATTTACAGGACAAATACGGATTTGTGATTGCGTCAGATGAGTGCTATTCAGAAATTTACTTTGATGATGATAATAAGCCTCTGGGTGCATTACAGGCGGCTAGTCAATTAGGCCGGACATTCGACCGTCTGATTATGTTTACCAGCCTGTCAAAACGTTCTAATGCACCCGGTCTGCGTTCCGGTTTTGTAGCAGGTGACAGTAAACTACTGGCTGATTTTCTGCTCTACCGCACCTATCATGGCAGTGCCATGAGCCTGCCCACACAATACGCCAGTATTGCTGCATGGAATGATGAAGAACACGTCATTACTAATCGTAATCTGTATCGGGAAAAATTTGATAAAGTAATTCCGATATTACAGCAAAAATTTGCCCTGCATAAACCTGATGCTTCATTCTATCTGTGGCTGAATGTTCCCGATTGTGATGATTTGGCCTTTACACAGAAATTATGGCAAAAAGCAGCGATTCGTGTACTACCGGGACGTTATCTTGCCCGTAATACACCATACGGTAACTCCGGAGCAGGCTTTGTGCGGATCGCACTGGTATCCAGTGTCGAAGAATGTGTTGAAGCTGCCAATCGTATGATAAAACTGGCTTTTTAGAATTGGTCTCAAACAGATACTTGAATTAAAACTAAACCAGAATTGCCGGCTTCAATTTGAATAGTAATTCTGGTTTTTAATAGTATGGCATAAACAGCTATTGTTTATTCTACGTTCTGTACCTGCTCGCGCATTTGTTCAATCAGTACTTTAAGCCCTACTGATGCCTGTGTACATTCAATGGCTATTGCTTTACTGCCAAGCGTATTGGCTTCGCGATTTAGTTCCTGCATCAGAAAATCCAGACGTTTACCCACACTGCCGCGATGTTCTTCTATCAGACGTCGTGCTTCAGCTATGTGCGTATTTAAACGATTCAGTTCTTCATCTACATCGGCTTTTTGCATAAACAATGCGAATTCCTGTTTCAGGCGCTCTGCATCTACCTGAGCCACTGCCTCGCGCAAACGGGCTTCAGCCTTATTCATATAGTCCTGCAATAATTGCGGGAACAACTGCTGCATAGCTGCCACGATATCTGTCATATCATTCAGACGATCCAGCAAATGCTGCTGCAGTTTTTCACCTTCCCGAGCCCGCGCTGCTTTAAATTCGGTGAGGACTTGTCCCAGTAAAGTCTGTACACCGTTATGTAATATTTCCTCGTCTTCCGTTGGCGCCACAATAACACCGTGGAAATGCAAAATATCTGCAACAGTTAATTTACCTAAATCTTTATACTTGCGACGCAACTGTTGATTAAATGATGCCAGTTGTTCTACCAGTTTGTGATTAACCGGTAAATCATCAGTACTTTCGCTGGGCAGAGTTTGAATCTGAATACGGCATTCCAGTTTACCCCGTGTCACCTGAGAACTGATTAATTCACGCATCTTGCCTTCAAACGGACGTAATTCTTCTGCAATTTTAAACTGGATATCTAGATAACGATGGTTAACTGCTCTGAGCTCAATATTGATTTGGCGATTTCCACATTGTTCTGAAGCATTTGCATAGCCAGTCATACTGTATAACATATATATTTTCCTTAAACCGTTTATTCCTGCCGGGTTATATTCAAACTGGCAATTAAATTAAGTATAACGAAAACAGCTTAATCCATAAAAGGTTTAATTGATATGAATCGCAACACACTGGTTATATAATTCTGCATTCATCTCCCGACAAAGTCTCTAAATATGAAAAACACACCTCTATCCAATCGTTCCGAACGTGCTGACGATGAGCCACGTCATCTTAGTATCGTGCCTGATTTCCTCGCTCAGGCAGACGGTTCTGTACTGATTTGCTGCGGTAATACTAAAGTAATTTGCACAGCAACTATTGATGAAAATGTACCAGGTTTTTTAAAAGATCAGGGTCGTGGCTGGGTAACAGCAGAATATGGCATGCTGCCCGCCTCTGCCAATGGCCGTATTCGCCGCGAAGCAGTAGCAGGAAAGCAATCGGGGAGAACTCAGGAAATTCAGCGCCTGATTGGCCGCTCCTTACGGGCAGTCGTTGATTTAGAAAAACTGGGCAGCCGCCAGATACTGATTGACTGTGATGTTATACAGGCCGACGGAGGCACACGCACCGCCAGTATCAGCGGCGCTTATGTTGCACTTGCTCTGGCAGTCAGAAAATTACTGGAAAAAGGGCTGATCAGTGAAAATCCGATTCGTGAAGCTGTAGCTGCTATCTCAGTCGGCATGATTGACGGTAATCTCCTGCTCGATTTGGATTATCCGGAAGATTCTTCCTGTGATGCAGATATTAATGTAGTGATGACCGCCTCACAACAGCTGGTTGAAATTCAGGGTACAGCCGAAGGAGCTACTTTCAGTATCGGTCAGTTAAATGATTTAATCACCTTGGCACAAAAAGGAATTAAACAAATTCTTGCTGCTCAGCAACAAGTACTGGCTGAAAATTAATTCACAAAAATACAATCACCTATTTTCCGAATTTAAACATTATTTAAAACAAGCTGCCTGAACCTGACAAAATACTCACTCAGCAGCTTGTTTTTGCATGATAAAAATGCTAAAAAGAATGTCCGACAGGATATTTAAGCAGGCAGGGTTAACACAACCTGTCCTTTTTTGACATTATAACAACCCGGAAAGCAAGCAGTATTATGGCGTTAATCGTACAGAAATACGGCGGTACATCAGTTGGAACAGTTGAACGTATAAAAAATGTAGCTCGTCGTGTAGCACAAGCCAGAGCCAATGGTGATGATGTAGTAGTGGTTGTATCCGCTATGAGCGGAGAAACCAACCGTTTGGTTGCACTGGCACATGAAATTCAGGAAAAGCCCAATCCGCGTGAACTGGACGTTGTTTTATCAACGGGTGAACAGGTCACTATCGGTCTGCTTGCCATGGCTTTGCACAGCATTGGCGTAGACGCAAAGAGCTATACAGGCTGGCAGGTAGCCGTTAAAACCGATTGTGCTCATACCAAAGCACGCATTGATGAGATTGATGAGATACGCATCCGCACAGATCTCAATGCCGGTAAAGTTGTTATCATAGCCGGTTTTCAGGGTGTTAATGCCAACAATGATATTACCACTCTGGGTCGCGGCGGTTCGGATACCTCAGCAGTAGCACTGGCAGCAGCACTGAAAGCAGACGAATGCCAGATCTATACTGATGTGGATGGCGTATACACCACCGACCCGCGTGTTGTACCGGAAGCGCGCCGTCTCAATACCATTTCATTTGAAGAAATGCTTGAACTGGCCAGTCTGGGCAGTAAAGTATTACAAATCCGCTCAGTAGAGTTTGCCGGTAAATATAAAGTGCGGCTGCGCGTATTAAGCAGTCTGGAAAACAGCGGTAATGGCACATTAATCACATTTGAAGAGGATCAGAATATGATGGAACATGCGGCAGTATCCGGTATTGCTTTTGATAAAAATCAGGCACGAATTAATGTGCGCGGGGTACCGGATACGCCGGGAATGGCTTCACTGATACTGGGAGCTGTCGCCGATGCCAACATTGAAGTGGATATGATTATTCAGAATGTCGGCTCAGCAGGAACCACAGACTTTTCCTTTACCGTACCACGCAGTGATTATCAGAATACGCTGGATATTCTTCATGAAGTGCAGAAAACAATAGGAGCGCGTGAAGTCTGCGGCGATGATACCGTATGTAAAGTATCAATAGTCGGCATGGGCATGCGTTCACATGTTGGCATTGCTTCTACCATGTTCCGTACTCTGGCTAAAGAAAATATCAATATCCAGATGATTTCTACTTCTGAAATCAAAGTGTCTGTGTTAATTGATGAAAAATATCTGGAGCTGGCCACCCGTGTACTGCACCAAGTGTTTGAGCTTGATAAAGAACCAATAAAAAAAGGCTGAAAACTCCTTTTTAATTCATGTAAAAATTAACACAGGCCGGCTAAGTCACATCAGCCGGCCTTTAATTATTGTACAATTGCAGGTATTTGCATAAATTAGTGCTGTATCCATGTCTCATACACCAAAACGCGAATACGAAAACAATAAACTAATTAAAAGACTTCGTCATCAGGTTGGCGCTGCTATTAATGATTTTCAGATGATTGAAGACGGCGACAAAATCATGGTTTGCCTTTCCGGTGGTAAAGACAGCTATGCATTATTGGACATCCTGCTCAGATTACAAAAATCTGCACCAGTACAATTTGAAATTCTTGCAGTTAATCTTGACCAGAAACAACCGGGTTTTCCTGCACATATACTGCCGGATTATCTGCAAAGTCTTGGCATTCCGTTTCAAATTATTGAAGAAGACACCTATAGCGTAGTCAAACGGGTAATAGATGAAGGCAAAACTACCTGTGGTCTGTGCAGCCGTTTGCGTCGCGGTATTTTATACCGGGTAGCCAAAGAAAATAACTGTACCAAAATTGCTTTAGGTCACCATCGCGATGATATTCTGGAAACCCTGTTTCTGAACATGTTTTACGGAGGCAAACTTAAAGCCATGCCGCCCAAATTGCTGTCAGATAACGGTGAGCATATCATCATCAGACCATTAGCCTATGTTAAAGAAAAAGATCTGATCCGGTATGCACAAATGCTGGAATTTCCAATTATTCCATGCAACCTGTGCGGCTCACAGCCCAACCTGCAACGGCAGGTTATCAAAGATATGCTCCAGCAATGGGACAAACAGTTTCCCGGGCGCATTGAATCCATGTTTTCGGCCATGCAAAACATCGTACCCTCTCATCTGGCTGATTATCATTTATTCAATTTTGCCGGCTTGCAACGTGGACAACAACTGCCACATGGCGGCGATATTGCCTTTGACCGTGAACATTTTTCTCCAATTACAACACCAGCACAGACTGGTGATATTAATCAGCCTGCCGGTGCAGGCAAAACTGTTATTAACATTTTAGATTCTCGATAGTAAGTCCCCTTATGAAACAACCAAGAAAAAAATTAACTCCTGCAAAAGCTATGGTTGCCGCTATCAGTGGCTATGCCATGGATGGTTTTGACCTGCTGATACTCGGTTTTATGCTCAGCGCCATCAGTGCTGATCTCGGACTGAATCCTTCTCAGGCAGGTTCACTGGTAACATGGACATTAATCGGTTCTGTTGTCGGCGGTATCGTTTTCGGACATTTAAGTGATCGCTTCGGCCGAATACGCATGTTATCGCTAACCATTCTCATGTTTGCCGTTTTTACTGGTCTGTGTGCGGTTGCACAAGGTTATTACGACCTGCTTATTTACCGGGCTCTGGCAGGTATGGGGCTGGGCGGAGAGTTCGGTATCGGTATGGCAATGATTGCAGAAGTATGGCCTGCATCAAAACGTAATCGCGCATCAGCTTTCGTCGGTATTGGCTGGCAGCTGGGTGTATTGGCGGCTACTTTTATTACACCATTCCTGCTTCAGCATATCGGTTGGCGTGGCATGTTTGTCGTAGGATTATTTCCGGCTATCGTATCCTATTTTATTCGTCATGATACCAACGAACCGGAACAATTTACCCGCGAACATAAAGCAAATGGTGAGTTGTCATTTTCTGCACGTCTTAAATTACTGGTTAAAGACCGTCAGACAGCTAAAACCAGTCTAGGTATATTTATTCTTTGCGCTGTACAAAATTTCGGTTATTACGGTTTAATGATTTGGATGCCCAGTTATCTTGCCAAAAAACTCGGATTCAGCCTTACAGATTCCGGCAACTGGACTGCGGTCACCGTTATTGGCATGATCATCGGTATCTGGCTGTTCGGTTTTCTGGCCGACCATTTTGCCCGCTGGAAAATCTTTCTGATTTACCAGATTGGTTCTTTTATCATGGTGGCACAATATGCACAGTTGCAGGACCCCACTGCATTACTGATATGCGGCGCCATTATGGGCTTATTTGTCAATGGCATGATTGGCGGCTATGGAGCACTGATTTCTGATAACTTCCCCCCGCATGTGCGTGCAACTGCCCAGAATGTATTATTTAATCTGGGTCGTGGCATTGGCGGACTAGGGCCGCTGGTTATCGGTTTTCTTGTTAAAGAATGGTCATTTTATGTTGCCTTATGTTTACTGGCATCTATTTACCTTCTGGACATCATTGCCACTTTATGGCTGCTTCCCAAACACAATAATACCTCGTCCAATGATGACAATCTTGGTGTTATAGGGTGATTTATTATTCTTTCAGTGCAGATATATATCTATCTGCACTGATTTTTTTACCATTAGGCCATGAGTAGAAATTATGACAACATTCACTAAAGTAATTTTATATACCGGAAGTGATGGTTTTGCCCGCTTCAAAGAAGAAAAAATTGAATTAAACGAAGGTAATGAAAAAAGCCAGTTATCACCTTGGTTTAATGCAGAAGGGTTACAATTACGTTACAGTCCGGTGGGTTTTAAAAGTGATTTTCACTGCACTGGTAAACCGCAATGGCTGATAGTATTACAAGGAGTGATGGAAATCGGACTACGCGATGGTAGTACCCGCCGCTTTAGTGCCGGAGAACATTTTTATTCTGCCGACACTTTACCTGAAGGCATTACCTTCGACTCAAATATTCATGGACACTGCAGCCGTCTAATTGGCGATGTTCCTCTGATTACGGCGTTTATTCGCGATTAAACCAAAGTAATCAATATATACAAAGGAAAATAAATAATGTCTCAATCTATGCTGTTTACACTTCCGGATACCGAAGGAAATAACTTTAATATTGCAGAACATTTACCAGCTGTGGTTTATTTCTATCCGAAAGACAGCACACCAGGCTGTACAACCGAAGCACAGGAATTCAGTGCTTTACTGCCCCAATTCAAACAACTTGGCTATAACGTGATTGGTATTTCCCGTGATAGTATGAAAAGCCATCATAATTTTATCTGCAAATATGAACTTAACGTTACCCTACTTTCAGATAGTGAAGAAACAGTATGCAGACAATTTGATGTACTTAAAGAGAAAAACATGTATGGTAAAAAGGTATTCGGTATTGAAAGAAGTACCTTTATCCTGAATCAGGACGGGCAAATTACACAGGAATGGCGTAAAGTTAAAGCGGCCGGTCACGCCCAAATTGTTTTAAATACACTGCAACAGCATGCCTAGTTACTCATATCAAGCGCCCTGCTGCTCATTAAAACTGGAATTCAGTCCTGAGCAAAAATTAAAGGCTATCCATTGGCAAAAACCCTTTTCAGAAGCCTTACCTGACCTGACTGGATTCTGGGCAAAACAGCTTGACTCCTATTTTAATGGCAGCCTGCAAAAATTTAACTATCCTCCTTCCACTGACGGCACTGCATTTCAGCAAAAAGTTTGGCAGGTTATTGCCGATATCCCCTATGGTCAGATTGCCACTTACGGAGATATCGCGCGTGTGCTAAACAGCTCACCCAGAGCCGTAGGTCAGGCCTGTGGTAAAAACCCGTTACCAATTATTATTCCTTGTCATCGGGTTGTATCAGCCAGTGGTCTGGGAGGGTTCAGCCTCAGTACCAATGCTTTTGAACTAAATATAAAGCGTTGGCTGCTTAAACACGAAGGAGCAACATGGTAAATGATACTTTACCGGCAGAACTACTCGAACCAATCGAGTCATTACTCGAACATCTTTGGCTTAGCGAGCAGCTGGCATTCAATACACTGGAAAGTTACCGGCGGGATTTGAATAAAATTGCTCGTCGCATACAAGCCGAACATCTGAACTGGCTGAATGTAGATCCTTTGTCACTTGCATCTGCTGTATTTATTCCTAGTGAAAAACCATCTTCACAGGCACGTGCATTATCAGCCTGTAAACGTCTGTTCAGTTGGATGCATGAATATAACCGCCGTCAGGATATACCTACCGAACAGCTGCAAATGCCTAAAAAAGGGCAATACTTGCCGGATATTATTTCCGAAACACAGATAGATGCTCTATTAGCAGCCCCTGATACCAAAACCTTTCTGGGTCTGCGTGATAAAGCCTTACTGGAACTTATGTACGCTACTGGATTGAGGGTTAGCGAAGCTGTTAACTTACGAATCAATGAAATCGATTTACAAAACGGCCTGTTAAGTACCATCGGAAAAGGAAATAAACAGCGTATGGTTCCATTAGGGGACGAAGCAACCGACTGGCTGGAAAATTATTTTACAGATGCCCGCCCTGCTTTACTTAAAGGACGTGCTTGTGATGCAGTATTTGTCAGTCAGAAAAAAACAGCCATCACTCGGCAGCTGGCCTGGATGATTGTGACCAAATATGCTAGTGCAGCCGGCATCCATCATCTTAGCCCGCATGGTTTGCGTCATGCTTTTGCTACGCATCTTGTGAATCATGGTGCAGATTTACGTGTAGTGCAATTGCTTCTGGGACACGCTGATATCGGCACAACACAAATTTACACACATGTTGCCAATGAACGCCTAAAACAGATTGTGCATCAGCATCATCCGCGTGGATAAAAAATTATTTGGTTATTCTGCTTTGTATAGAGTAAAAGATTATAAATCCAGAAATTTTGTTTTTATTTATTGAAGATGTAATAAAAATTTATGATAATTTGATATATACTGGACAAATAAATAACACTATATATTCAAACAACTAAATGTGACAAGGTTATTTTATTTTAAAATAAAAATATTAACCACTTAGAAAAAAACAACTAAATGAAATAATAAATCACCTAATACTTATACTTAATTTAAAAAATTCGAAATCATTTAAATTTTTAACTACTATTTATTTAATATTAGATTTTTATTTTCAAGAATAAAATAACCTCATTCAGAATAAATATTATTCCAAATAATCTTTATCTTTTAGCTTTTTATCTGAGTTCAGCTGATCAAAAACGACAGCAACTGCTAACAATATAAAGAATAAAATTGCTAAAGATATAGATATTTTTAGAAAAAATTCAGCAGAAAAAATGTCCCACCATAATTCCAGTATCAGTAAAACACACCAGAATATGAAAATGCAAAGGCATCCTAATCCAGCTTTTTTAATCAACGTCTCTCTCCATAATAACTACATAAGCTTCTCTTGCCCAAAATAAAAACAGTCGACGCATATCTTTTTGCATAGTCACTACACGCCAGCCTTCTTTAGCATTTCGGTTTAAGAAATCTGAAAATTTTATAGGATTTGCATTTGCCGCCCCCAAAAACATAGTTGCCAAAGCACCTTCCTGATAGATAACTACTTTATATTCTTTCATAAAAACTCCTAAATTTAAATTAAATTTATAAATTTTTTTTAATGAATTATAAATTATTAATTTTAACAAAACAATTTTTTATTTACATTTATTATCATACCTTTAATTTATTTTTGCAATGACCTTTTTAGAATGATTTTAACAGATGTTCAGCTTAAAACTTAGAAATAGGCTGAGTATATCATCTAAAACAATGATTAAAAGATTATAAATTTTATAGAACAAATGTAATGTAAATTATTCACATAGTCTAATCTAAATATTAATAAGTAATAATGTTTTCTTTATAATATCTGATTAGAATTGTAATTTGTTAATTTTTTTCTGGTCATTTTATTACAATTAAAATACAATTATTAACAATACACTTTAGCTTATTGAATAAAGGGCTCTTATGAGATTGAAATTTACAAAAATAATATTAGTGCTGGCTGTTGCCGGTATGGTTTCGGCATGTAATAATAAAACCGAAAAATCCCCTGACAAAATGGTGCGAACTGGTATTCAGCGCATTATGACTGAAGACAATCAGTTTAATTTTAGTGGTTCTTATCAGGCAGAATTTATTATTCAAAATAATGAGAATAAAAGTCCTTCAGAAATAACTGAACCAACAATTGCATCTGAAGTTTCTGCATCAGAAGCCTCTGTATCAGAAGAGTATGATGATACTCCAGAATTAACAGAGTATCACCGCAAAGAAATGGATTTGTACAACAAATCTTTAGGGCAATTTTTAGGACAATTGAGTAAATCTTTTTCCGTACCTTTCACTGGTGCAGTAGATATGAAAAAAGGGGTGATGGAATTTATTCCTGAAGTCCGTTATGAAGATAAAAACGTACTGATTTCTTTTAAATTTCCTACCTATTTAGATTTTAATAATTTGTCCTTATATCTCGATGGTTCTGCAATTACCCATTTGTCAGACATTATGCCTTACAATGAAATGGTAGTTGGTGATAAATATATGCAATTCACTGTACCGCAGGATAAAGCACAACACTTACCTGTTTCAGATTTACTAAAAAGCTTACCTAAATCTATAGATGATGGTTATGCATCTATTGATCCCAGTGCATTCAAAAAAGTAAATGTCGACGAATTCGGAAAAACGCTGGAAGCAAAATATCAGGTTAATCTGAATACAGACTATGCTTCAAGCCTTAAATATGATACTGTAATTCTGCAAAGTCTTTCCAAGGCTCTAAAAGAGACAGCAGCCAAGGCTGATCAGAATAATAAATATAAACCTGAAGATTACGCTATGCTAGAAAATATAATTGATGGTGTGGCTTCAATTTATTCTGATAGTAATAATGCTCTTGCAGACACTCCTATGGGTGCTTATATGAAGCAGCTCAAAAATCAATCTAATCTACTAATAGTAAGTAATTTCTACTTTGATTCAAAAGGTCGCATTATAGGTATTCGCATTAAGACTGACCTTCCAATGGCAATAACAGGTAGGGAAGAGCCAAAAGGAACAATCAGAATAGATTATAAATTTCGGATGGATTACACCGGAAGCCCGAAATTTACCATGAAGCCTACACCACAAAACTCTATCAATATGGGATCTCGTCTTGGTTGGTAATGATTAATTTTCTTATTTGATTTAGATTTTTCAGCCAGTATGTTTTACATACTGGCTTTTTTCATTAATAAGTTATTTATTACATATTATTTCAAAGCATAAATCCAGACAGAATTAATCCCAACAGGTATATTCTGGCTGATTTTTTATAATTATTGTCATAACAACTATTTTACTCATTTGATATATACCAAACTGTCTGCAAATACAGATACCATTAATTTTACTATCTATATATTTGCAATTAAAATACAATAATTAATAATTTGATTTGTTAATTTGGTTATAAAGGGGTTTATGTTTTATGCGGTTAAATTTTAAAAAATTAATATTAACATTGACTGTAGCCGGGATAGTTTCAGCATGCAGCCACATAAATGACAATTCGCCGGATAAAATGGTGCGGACTGGTGTCCAGCAAATGATTTTAAAAGATAACCGCTTGAATTTCAGTGGTTCTTTTCAAGGAGAATATCATATTAATCCTAATACAAACAATGAAGATGAAATTTCTTCCGATACATCTGATATAAACAAAACTAATGAAACACATAACAAGCTTCTAAATACTGCATCAAAATCACTACCTCAAACAGAAGCAGATGATGATGATGATGAATCAAAACCAAAAAATTCTCTGGCACCTTTTTTTGAGCAATTCAGTCAATCATTTTCAGTACCCTTTACTGGCGCAATAGATATCCGAAAAGGGCAAATGGAAATAATTCCAGAAGTTCGTTATGAAAACAAAAATGTGCTGATTTCTTTTAAATTTCCTACCTATATAGACTTCAAAAATCTATCTCTATACGCAGATGTTTCAGCTATTACACATTTGCTAGATAAAATACCTCATACTAGAATGGTAATTGGTGACAAATATTTACAATTTGCTGTACCAAAATCCCAGATAAAAAACATGCCTATATCCGATCTGTTAAAAAGCTTACCAAAATCAATTGATGATGGTTATGCAGCAATTGATCGCGATGCATTCAAAAAAGTCAACGTTGATGAGTATGGAAAAACCCTAAAAGCAAAGTATCAGGTTAATCTGAATATAGACTATGCCCTAATGCAAAAAATTGATAATACAATGCTTGAAAGCCTTTCAAAGGCTTTAAAAGAGGCTGCAGACAAAGCTGATCAGAATAGTAAATATAAACCTGAGGATTATGCTGCATTACAGAATAAAATTGACGAATTCACTTCTACTTTTAATTCTTATTTTTTTGATGAATATGATTCTGATGATGACAGCGGTGTTTTTAAAAATCCCTATTTTGGACTTATAAAGCAATTCAAAAATAATCACATTCCTATACAATATAATTATTACTTTGATTTAAAAGGAAGAATTATAGGTATGCGTGAACAGCTAGCATTTCCTAAGGAGGTAGAAAGTATAGCTGGAACAGTAAAAACAGATACCAAAATCCACTTAAAATACACAACAAACCCTAAATTTACTATGCAGCCACCTACGCCGCAGAATTCAATTGATATAATGTCTCGACCTGAACTCAATTAATTAAAATTCAATTTATCAGTTTCAAGTATTTTTAGCCAGTATACTAAAGCATACTGGCTATTTTATATTGATAAATTTTTTACTGAATATAATGTACAAATATAAATTCATATATAAATGTACTAAGCAGATTATTCCATTATCTTACGTGATAACATATAATTTAATATACATTAAAAATTTTGTGAATATCAAGATAATACATAAATGTACGGATTTTAAAAACATATGTTTGTATTGTGATAATTAAAATACAAATAGAAAAATAAAATTTTAATTTAAAGGTTTGTATGCGGCTTAAATTTTTTAAAATGGTTTTAATTTTCTTGGTTTCCATTCTTACAGCTTGTAGCCACTTTACTGAAAACTCACCGGATAATAAGCCGTCTACTGATTTGTCAGATACCATACCTGACAATAAACTGACAATATATAACAAGGATATTCAACCACCAATATCACAGGAAACCATATCTGATATCTCTGTATCAGATTTATTAAAAAATTTACCCGATTATACATCTGATAGCTACGCCGCCGATCGAGGTGTCTTCAAAAAAGTAAATATTTATGACAGTTATGCAGCAATTAATCCCAGTGCTTTCAAAAAGGTAAATGTTGACAAGTACGGCAAAAGGCTAAAGGCAACATATCAGCTCAAGCTGAATACAGATAATATTGCAAGCTTGAAACATAATACTACATATCTTGATAATTTGAATATTTCTACGATATTAAAAGAAAGGTTATACAAAGCATATCCTGATAGTAAATATAAACCTGAGTTAGACGCTGCTGTAAAGAATATAGCTGCTTCATTATCTGATAGAAATAATTTTTTTATAAATAACTCAGATCAATTCGAATATCAATTTCTTCCAATGGTAAGCGATTTCTATTTTGATTCAAACGGAAAATTCATTAGTACAAGCTATCGTATTAAGATTAAAATAGAAATCAAAAATATAAACAAACCAATAAAAATAATTGTACCAATAGTATTCAGAGCCAAAAAAATATAATTATCTGAATTAATACTTTAAGCCGGTATGCACTGCATACCGGCTGTTTGATCCTGACAAATTATTCAGAGGAAATAATCTGAATTTAAATCCAATAATATAAATCAGACAAAAATATCTGACCCGTTTTTTTAATATCCTCATAACCAGCTAAGCTGGTTTAACAAACGCTAAACCGCCTGCAAATACTGACGCCAGCGAGCAACCTGTGCGCGTACCTGAGCCGGCGCAGTACCGCCAATATGATTACGGGCATGAAGACTGCCCTCAGGAGAAAGTACCTGATAAACGTCTTCTTCTATCAAGCCGGAGAAAGACTGTAATATATCCAGCGGTAACTCACTTAATTCCCTTTGCTGCTCTTCTGCCAGTCGGACAGCACGTGCAACGACCTCATGACTATCGCGAAAAGGTAAACCTTTTTTAACCAGATAATCAGCCAGGTCTGTTGCTGTCGCAAAGCCTTGCAACACTGCCGCACGCATATTTTCAGGTTTAACGCTAACACCTCGCATCATCTCTGCGTAAATACGCAAAGTATCTGTCAAAGTATCAACTGTATCAAAAAGCGGCTCCTTATCTTCCTGATTATCTTTGTTGTATGCCAGTGGCTGTGATTTCATTAAAGTAATCAGCCCCATCAAATGTCCTACAACTCTTGCGCTTTTTCCACGTACAAGCTCAGGTACATCGGGATTCTTTTTCTGCGGCATAATACTGGAACCTGTACAGAACCGGTCGGCAATGTCAATAAAGCCAAAACGCGGACTCATCCAGTAAATTAACTCTTCACTCAGACGGGAAAGATGTACCATCAGAACGGATGCTGCAGCAGTAAACTCAATGGCAAAATCGCGATCAGACACTGCATCCAGAGAATTCTGGCAAATCTCTTCAAAACCAAGTAATTGAGCAGTTATCTCGCGTTGAATAGGAAATGTCGTTCCGGCTAAAGCAGCCGCACCCAATGGCATACGGTTTACACGATGACGGCAGTCCAGCATTCGTTCACTATCACGTCCCAGCATTTCCACATATGCCAGCATATGATGGCCGAAGCTTACAGGCTGAGCTACCTGCATATGAGTAAAGCCTGGCATCACCACTTCTGCATTTTTATCTGCCAGATCAACCAAAGCAGATTGTAAATCTTTAATTAACAGAACAATACTGTCTATTTCATCACGCAACCACAAACGAATATCCGTAGCAACCTGGTCATTACGACTACGTCCTGTATGTAAACGTTTACCGGCATCCCCTACTTTCTGAGTCAGTAAATGTTCTACATTCATATGAACATCTTCCAGATCTACTGACCAGTCAATTTTACCGGCAGCAATTTCTGCCAGGATTTCCTGCATACCGGTTTTAATTGCTGCAAGATCTTCTGCACTAAGCACCCCAGACTGATGCAGCATCTGTGCATGCGCCAGAGAACCCTGAATATCAAACTGTGCCAAACGTTTATCAAAAGTTATTGATGCTGTGTACTGTTTAACCAGTTCACTTACCGGTTCATGAAAACGGCCTGACCAGGCTTTTTCACTCATACTTGCTCTCCACTATAACTCAACAATATTCAAAAAATATACTAACTGCAGATTATAACCACTAGCCTGACATCATTTGCCTCTGTCATTTAAAGACAATAGTCGCTACCGTGCTTTTTCTGATCACAATACACCCCGGGCACGCTCAGCATGAAAGCGTGTTTGAAAATCTTCGAATTTACCAGCTTCAATAGCCAGACGCATTTCTGCAGTCAGTATCTGATAATAGCGCAAATTATGTATCGTATTTAACTGTGCACCCAGAATCTCACCCACACGCTGTAAATGATGCAGATAAGCCCTGCTGAAATTGCGACATGTGTAACAGTCACAGCTTTCGTCCAGCGGACGCTGGTCATGCCGGTATATGGCATTTCGGATTTTTACATCACCAAAACGGGTAAACAGCCAACCGTTGCGCGCATTGCGGGTAGGCATAACACAATCAAACATATCAATGCCGCATGCCACACCGTATACCAAATCTTCAGGTGTACCTACTCCCATCAGATAATGTGGTTTATGTGCCGGAAGTTTAGGGCCGATAGCACGCAAAATACGGTACATTTCAGGTTTTGGCTCACCCACAGACAGCCCGCCTACAGATAATCCGGGGAAACCAATTTCTTCCAGTCCGGCCAGTGATTGTTCTCGCAGATCCTCGTACATTCCACCCTGAACAATACCGAATAAAGCATTCGGATTATTCAGGCGTTCAAACTCATTTTTACTGCGTTCAGCCCAGCGCAAACTCATTTGCAGGGATTTTTCAGCTTCTCTGGCACCTACATTTCCGTCAGGACATTCATCCAGCTGCATGACAATATCTGAATTGAGTACCGTCTGAATCTGCATAGAAATTTCTGGAGACAAAAACAGCTTGTCGCCATTAATAGGACTGCGGAAAGTACAGCCTTCTTCCGTTAACTTACGCATTTGTGCCAGTGAAAATACCTGAAAACCACCAGAGTCTGTCAGTATTGGCCGATTCCAGCCAATAAAATCATGTAATCCGCCAAAATCATGGATAACATCGAGTCCGGGTCTGAGCCACAGATGAAAAGTATTGCCCAGAATAATCTGTGCCTTGATTTCTTCCAGATTACGCGGCGACATGGCTTTAACTGAACCATATGTTCCTACCGGCATAAATACTGGTGTTTCCACCGTACCATGATTCAACTCCAGAGTACCACGACGCGCAAAGCCATCCGTGCGCTTTAAAGAAAATTTCAGCATATTAAATAATTCAAAGGCAAAAATTATGACAGAATATATCATTATAGCCTAAACCACCACATTTCGCCGACCAAGCATTGCCAAGCAAAATCCAAATCGCTAAAATAAATTATTTAACAGAAGCAAAAGTGCACTTAAGTAACTTTGGCTTCTATTTACCCTTATAAATATAATCAAAAGCAGCCATTTGATTTTCTCACTTGTATTAAGCGAGTCTGGTCTGTTGTTTGTGGAGTATGCATGCTGAACATCACCCTGCCTGACGGTTCTGTCCGTCAGTTTGAAGCGCCATTAAGCATAGCTGACATTGCCGCTTCCATAGGTGCAGGCTTAGCCAAAGCCGCAATTGCCGGAAAGATTAACGGCAAACTGGTAGATACATGTGATCAGGTAACAGAAGATGCTCAAGTCAGCATCATTACAGCCAAAGATAAAGAAGGTGTCGAAATCATTCGTCACTCCTGTGCACATCTGGTTGGTCATGCCGTTAAACAATTGTATCCGGAAGCCAAAATGGTTATCGGACCGGTAATTGAAGATGGCTTCTATTATGATATCTGGTACGAGCGTCCGTTTACACCCGAAGATATTGCTGCAATCGAAACTCGCATGAAAGAATTGATTGCACAAAATTATGATGTAATTAAAAAAATCACCCCGCGCGAAGAGGTAATTAATGTATTTAAGCAGCGTCATGAAGATTATAAGCTGCGCCTGATTGAAGATATGCCCGATGAAAAAGCTATGGGTCTGTATTACCATCAGGAATATGTAGATATGTGTCGCGGACCACATGTCCCTAATACTCGCTTCCTCAAAAATTTCAAACTGACCAAGCTTTCAGGTGCCTACTGGCGCGGCGATGCTAAAAATGAACAGCTGCAACGTATTTACGGTACAGCCTGGGCCAGTAAAGAAGATCTGAATGCTTACATCCAGCGTATTGAAGAAGCAGAAAAACGCGATCACCGCAAACTGGCAAAACAAATGGATTTATTCCATTTGCAGGATGAAGCACCGGGTATGGTATTCTGGCATCCCAAAGGCTGGTCACTGTGGCAGGTTATTGAACAGCATATGCGTCGCGAGCTGTCTGCTGCCGGCTATCAGGAAATCAAAACACCCATGATTATGGATCGTACATTATGGGAAAAATCCGGTCACTGGGATAACTACAAAGAAAACATGTTTATTACTGAATCAGAAAAACGTGTTTATGCTGTAAAACCCATGAACTGTCCTGGTCACATCCAGATTTTTAATCAGGGGCTGCGCTCATATCGTGATTTACCGCTGCGTCTGGCCGAGTTTGGTTCTTGTCATCGTAATGAACCTTCCGGTGCCCTGCATGGTCTGATGCGCGTACGTGGTTTTACTCAGGATGATGCGCATATATTCTGTACCGAAGATCAGATTGTCAGTGAAGCAAAAGCATTCAATGAGCTGGTAATGCGTATTTACCGTCAGTTCGAATTCAATGATGTAGCGGTTAAATTATCCTTGCGTCCGGAAAAGCGCGCAGGCTCTGACGCCATCTGGGATAAAGCTGAACAAGGACTGCGTGATGCACTGACAGCCTGTGGTGTAACCTGGGAAGAGCTGCCTGGAGAAGGCGCTTTCTACGGACCTAAAGTAGAGTACCATATTAAGGATGCATTAGGCCGCTCATGGCAATGCGGTACCATTCAGCTGGATTTCGTTCTTCCGGAGCGTCTGGGTGCAGAATATGTAACAGAAGAAAACGGACGAGCCCGTCCGGTAATGCTGCATCGCGCCATTCTGGGTTCACTGGAACGCTTTATCGGCATCCTGATTGAACATCATGCAGGTGCATTTCCACTGTGGCTGGCACCTGTACAAATGGTAATCATGAATATTACTGAAGCACAAACCGAATATTGTCAGCAACTTGCCACGCGATTAACCGCAGAAGGATTCCGCGTGCATTTAGACTTGCGTAATGAGAAAATTGGATACAAAATCCGAGATAACAGTACGCAACGCCTACCCTATCAACTGGTTATAGGCGAGAAAGAAAAACAGGACAACAAGGTTGCCGTTCGCAAACGCGGCGGTGAAGATCTGGGTCAGATGGATATTGAAACATTCATTAGCCAGCTGAAACAAGAAGCCTTGTCTCTTCATTAAACCGTGAATAAGGAGTACGACCATCGCTCAAGAACGCGAAGCACGCATCAACGGTGAAATCACCATTAAAGAAGTGCGTTTGATTGGTCCAACTGGAGAACAGTTGGGTGTAGTATCGACTCAGCAAGCCCTGAAACTGGCCGAAGAGCACGATGTGGATCTAGTGGAAATTGCCCCCACTGCCAAACCGCCCGTCTGCAAATTAATGGATTTCGGTAAATTCAAATACGAACAATCCAAAAAACGCGACGAGCAACGCAAAAAGCAGAAACAGGTACAGGTTAAGGAAATTAAATTCCGGCCTGGTACCGATGAAGGTGACTATCAGATTAAATTGCGTAACATTGTTCGCTTTTTGACTGACGGTGATAAAGTAAAAGTTACCTTACGTTTCCGCGGACGCGAAATGGCACATCAGCATCTGGGCGCAGAACTACTCAAGCGCATTCAGGCTGATTTAATCGAAATTGGTACCGTTGAGCAGTTTCCAAAAATGGAAGGTCGCCAGATGGTAATGATTATTGCAGCGAAGAAAAAATAATCATTAACCGGAATTTCAGCCTGTCTTAAAAAAGTCTCATTTTATCTCAGTAAAATGAGACTTTTCATTTTATTAAAAACACAAATAATAACTTAACAAATCCGGGTATATCTGGTCATAAGTTATTATCGCTATATTGTCTTAGCAGTACAGGTATATTATAATCCGCTTCTTGTGCATCGCCGCTGTGCATGAATCAAATTTTAAGCGGCAAAAACCGTGGTGTGCGGGTTAAAGTGCTGAATTCAGCCACCCCTCGCCTGATCAAACAACAATGGAGTTTTCCCATGCCGAAAATGAAATCCAAATCAAGCGCGAAAAAACGCTTTAAAGTATTGGGTAACGGTGGTGTAAAACGCGCTCATGCGTTCAAACGTCACATTCTGACGAAAAAAACCACCAAAAACAAACGTCAATTGCGTGGCACCTCTATGGTGAATGAACGCGATATGGCTTCTGTTCATAAAATGTTACCCTACGCTTAAGGAGTTTAAACTATGCCTCGCGTAAAACGTGGTGTTACCGCTCGTGCACGTCATAAAAAAGTTTTAGCGTTAGCCAAAGGCTATCGTGGTCGTCGTAAAAACGTCTATCGTATTGCCAAACAGGCAGTAATGAAAGCCGGTCAGTATGCTTACCGTGACCGTCGTCAGCGTAAACGTCAGTTCCGTCAGTTGTGGATCGTTCGTATTAATGCAGCAGCCCGTCAGAATGGTTTGTCTTACAGCAAATTCATGAATGGCCTGAAAAAAGCTGCCATTGTTATTGATCGCAAAGTACTGGCTGATCTGGCTGTGTTCGATCAGGCTGCATTTGCTCAATTGGCAGCACAGGCAAAAGCTGCTTTGGCCTAACTGACAAAAAGCTTAGCAAAAAGGAAACTTCGGTTTCCTTTTTTTGTATTTCTGCTTTAGTAAAAAATTTCCTTCATTGTTCCATCAATATTTAGCATTGTTGAACAGATGAATTTCGCGCTAAAATAATCTTTTAGTACATATTTTATTATAAATTGTTATATAGCTCATTTAAGATCTGATATACGGTAATCGATAAAATACAGCTGCCATATTCAGCAAAACTAAAGAGCATCAAAACATTTTTTCATTATATTTTAAGTAAAGAATCTTGTTATGGAAAATGCCAACCGCATCGTTGCCGAAGGCATCGCTGCTGTTAATTCAGCCATTGATTTACCTGCATTAGAATTAGTAAAAGCCCGCTATCTCGGTAAAACAGGTGAACTGAATGCTTTATTAAAAACATTGGGTAAAATGTCGCCAGAAGAACGCAAAACAACTGGCGCACATATCAATGAGTGTAAAAACCAATTTCAGGAAGCATACAACCGACAACGTGATGCATTAAATGAAGCAAAACTTCAGCAGCAACTGGCGGCAGAAGCGCTGGATGTCACCCTGCCCGGACGCGGACAAAATCTCGGGGGATTGCATCCGGTTACTCTTACTTTGCAACGTATAGTAGAACTGTTTCATAGCATGGGTTTTACTGTAGCAGACGGACCGGAAATAGAAGATGATTTTCATAACTTTCAGGCTTTAAATATTCCGCCAAATCATCCGGCCCGTGCTATGCAGGATACTTTTTATGTAGAAAATGGTAACGTACTGCGCACCCATACATCTCCTATCCAGATTCGTTACATGCTGGATAAAAAAGAGCCTCCGATTCGCATTATTGCTCCCGGACGTGTATACCGCGTCGATTCAGATGCAACACATTCTCCCATGTTCCATCAGGCTGAAGGATTATGGATAGAAGAAGGCGTTACTATGGCCGATCTGAAAGCAGTCTTTACAGACTTTATTCGCCGTTTCTTTGAACGCGATGATTTACAGGTACGGTTTCGCCCTTCCTTCTTCCCGTTTACAGAACCTTCAGCAGAAATTGACATCATGGGTGAACGCGGCTGGCTGGAAGTAGGCGGCTGCGGCATGGTACACCCCAATGTATTAAAAAATGTCAATATAGATGCAGAAAAATATACAGGTTTTGCCTTTGGCATCGGTCTGGATCGCTTTGCCATGCTTCGCTATGGCATTAATGATTTACGCCTGTTTTTTGATAATGACCTGAATTTTCTTAAACAATTTCAGGATTAAGATTACTGATCATGTAACTGACAGGTAATATTGAGCGGACTAAATCCCGTAAATATAGCGATTAAGTAGTTAGATTTTACATTCAGCCAGTTATCAATTACTGATTGTACAGAACACCGGATAGCACACTGAAAATAAATTTCTCAGATTTAACCGACCGGAAACTGCCAGAAAATTATTTAGTCCAATTAAGTAACCTGAACTAATTTCATTAATCAAAGACATCAATTCCAAAAGTAAAAAAAGCGTTTGAAGGCTTTATAATCGTGTCACTAAGCATGCCTGAATCAGCCTCCGAACTTTTGGATTAAACCGAAACAGAATATATACTGGAAGCATCATGCAATTTTCTCAAAATTGGTTATATTCATGGATTAACCCTGAATTATCTGCACAAGAGCTGGCACATTTATTAACCATGGCCGGACTGGAAGTAGAAGAAACCACCCTGGCTGCCCCTCCATTTCATGGGGTGGTCATCGCCGAAGTTAAATCTGTAATCAAACATCCGGATGCAGACCGTCTCAATATTACACAGGTTGATGCCGGTACAGGGGAACTGATACAAATCGTTTGCGGTGCTCCTAATGTACAACCGGGAATCAAAGTACCTTGTGCATTAGCTGGTGCTGTCTTACCGGGTGATTTCAAAATCAAACCAACAAAAATGCGCGGACAAGTCTCTAATGGAATGCTGTGTTCTGCCAAAGAATTAGGTTTACAAGATGAAGTAAACGGCTTACTGATTCTGCCTGCCGAGGCACCAGTCGGCAATAATATCCGCGATTATCTCAATCTGGATGATGCTCTGCAAACCTTAAAAATCACACCTAACAGAGCAGACTGCCTGAGTATAAAAGGCATAGCACGTGAGGTAGGTGCTTTAACCCAGAAACCACAAAATCCAATAGAGATTGTTACTAATCCATCAACACTGGATGCCAGCCAGCCTGCCATCATCGAAGCACCAGAAGACTGTGGCCGCTTTATTAGCCGGATAATTCGCGGAATTAATATTAATGCTGTAACGCCTGCATGGTTAAAACAGCGGCTCGAACGCAGTGGCCTGCGTAGCATTAATCCTCTGGTTGATATAGGTAACTATGTCATGCTTGAGCTGGGCCAGCCAATGCATATGTTTGACGAAGATAAAATCTCCGGCAAACTGATCGTGCGCCGTGCCCATGAAGGTGAAACACTTGAATGCCTCAATGATAAAACCGTAACTCTAAGCAGTAACACACTGGTAGTAGCTGATGAAAAACAAGTTCTGAGTATTGCCGGATTAATGGGTGGTGTTGACAGCTCAGTAACAGACAGCACGCGTAATGTCGTGATTGAAAGCGCATGGTTTACCCCGGATATCATTGCCGGAAAAGCACGGCAGTATGGATTCGGTTCAGATTCATCATTCCGTTTTGAACGCGGAGTAGACTTTAATTTACAACAACAAGCCATTGAACGGGCAACTACGCTGATAAAAGAAATCTGTGGTGGTGAAATTGGTGCAATTACAGAAGCAACCGGTAATCTGCCTGCAGTTAAACAGGTAAAAGTACGTACAGCAAGAGTAGCAAAAGTATTAGGCGTTGCCATTGATTCAGCCAGAATTGCCATCATCCTGCAGCATTTAGGGCTGGAGCCGCAAGCTTGTGAAGATGGCTTTATCGTTACCTCACCCAGCTTCCGTTTTGATATTGAAATCGAAGCTGACCTGATAGAAGAAATTGGTCGCGTGTATGGTTATGAAAATATTCCCAATGATCATACCAATGGCAAATTGAACATGGTAGCTTTGCCGGAAACACAAAAGCCACTGTTTAGTGTTTACCATCAACTGGCAAATAGCGGCTATCAGGAAGTAGTCAGCTATGCATTTGTAGAAGAAGCATGGGAACGCGATCTGGCCGGTAATACTGATCCGATTCGTTTACAAAATCCGATAGCCAGTCAGCTCAGCGTTATGCGCTCTACTCTGTTTGGCGGTCTGATTGAAATATTACACAACAATCTGAACCGTAAACAAAACAGAGTAAGATTATTTGAAGTAGCACGTGTATTTCAAAAACAAAATCAGCAATATACACAAACCACAAAAATTGCCGGTCTGGCTTATGGTTCTGTCTTTCCTGAGCAATGGGCAGTACCCACTCGCAACACCGATTTCTATGATGTCAAAAATGATGTTGCAGGCCTATTAAGTGCGCATAAAGTAAATTATCGCGCAGCACAGCATCCTGCACTTCATCCGGGCAGAACTGCTGAAATTATCATTGATAATAAAGTAGCTGGTGTTATTGGTGAATTGCATCCGCGCTGGACACAGAAATACGACCTACCCTTGTCGCCTATTTTATTTGAGCTTGATTTAAGTGCTGTTCTGGCACAAGCCAGGATTACTTATCAGCCAGTATCTAAATTCCAACCAGTACGGCGTGATCTGGCCTTTATCATCTCCGAACAAACTACTGCTGAAGAGCTGATCAATGTGCTGTCTACTGTGAAACATCCAGCCATTCAGGAAATATCTGTTTTTGATGTTTATCGCGGTAAAGGCATGGCGGAAAATACGAAAAGTCTGGCGGTCAAAATTATTTTACAAAGTACAGAACAAACCTTAACTGATGAAGAAGTTGAAGAAATAATGACAAAACTCATTGATACAGCAGCCACAATTGGTGCACAATTACGTACTTAATAAATTCAAACTAGGCAATTTGCCTGGCTAAAAAATTTACATACTTGAAAACAAAAACTAATTTAGGGATAATAACGCCCTCTTTAATGAAAGAAATTCTGATATGACGCTGACAAAAGCTGAACTTGCTGATATCCTGGTTGAAAAAGTTGCCGGCATGAGCAAACATGATGCCAAAGAAATTGTTGAACTATTCTTTGAAGAAATTCGCAGTACTCTTGAAAAGGGCGAACAAATTAAAATTTCCGGCTTTGGTAATTTCCAGTTGCGTGATAAACCACAACGCCCGGGACGTAATCCAAAAACTGGAGAAGAAGTACCTATTTCTGCCAGACGCGTTGTTACTTTCCACGCATCACAAAAATTAAAGGGTATGGTTGATCACTATAATGGAAAACAAGCCTAAGCAGTTGTTATCCATACCAGCACAGCGGTATTTTACCCTCGAAGAGCTATGCCGCCTTGCAGACATCAGTGCCGAGCAATTCTCTGTCTGGCAACAGACACATGGCATTATTGTAGGCTATGGCGGTAAGCACTATACCCGTGCTGATGTGATTAAAGTCAGACAATTGCGCGACAGCTTTACACCATATATAGACCCATTTACACGTAATCAGGTAGATGCTGATGGTAACCCTGTCATTAATGCACTGGAAACCCGTCAGCAAATTGAAAAAGTAGTAGATAACCTGAATAGTGTACTTGCTAAGTAATACGATTACTTTTATAATCGCTTCCTTTACAAAGTCGGAGTGTGGCGCAGTCTGGTAGCGCACTTGCATGGGGTGCAAGGGGTCGAAGGTTCGAATCCTTTCACTCCGACCAATGAAATCAAAGACTTAGAAAAATTTCTGAGTCTTTTTTATTTGCATGAAAAATACAGTGATCTATCTAATTTTTGCCAATTGATTATTTAATCAAAAATATCATTTACCCATTTTATTTAATCATTTTTTTTTATTATATTAATTTTTTCTATATCGGTTTTATTACTTATATACTTGAAATGTCTTCTCACCTGCTTTTTAATTCTGGTTTCATCCATTATTTCTGAAGCACGATAAGTATATGAAATAAAATTTTCCTTACCTAAATGTGAATACCGCTCGTATAGTTTTTTTCTGAATAGAATCGTTGATTTATTTTTTAATTGTGATTTTTCAGCTAATCGACGAGATTTTCTAAGTTTTTTATAATATCTTGATATAGAGCTTGGACGAATTAGTGTTTTTTGCCCATCAAAAATAAATCCTAAATATTGCAGATATCCTTTTCCGCTATTATCAACAGACTGAATTTTAAGCGTTCCGTCTGCACAAGTATTAAAAATCAATTTTTCGGTTTTACTATCCTGAATTTCCAGTTTAAGTTCCCAAATCTTTTCTTTTACAAAATTAGCAATATTTTCTACCAGTTCTAAAGTATCTTCGGGAGCTATAATTAATATGTCATCACAATATCGAAAATATCTAGCATTCTTCTCATCTAAAAAATTTTTACATGCTAGATCGAAATCAATCATATAAAGATTAGATACAATTCCGCTTATCGGGGAACCTTGAGGAATTCCTTTATGATAATTAACCCTTATTGCATTATTTTTGACAATTTTTTCTCTGAATTCTGCCATATTTGAACAAAGTGACAATAATCTGGAATCAGTATATTTACCCTCAACCTTTCGTTTCTTTTTCCTGAACATAGTTTTAGAAATATTTAAATTAGATAAAGCATCATCCAGCTTTACATAAGAATAACGTGTAATACTTTTAAAAATAGCATAGTGGTCATCTGGTAATTTTTCCCAGCCCAAAAGCTTTTGCCAGGCCTGTTTAAGCAAGGTATGATTTAAATTATCAAAAAAGCCTTTAATATCAAAACATAAACAAGAGCAATTTTTAAAGCTCTTAATTACATCAAAAGCCTCTTTTGCAAAATTAATATTGGATTTACCACCTGCACTACCAGCTATTTCTATTTTTCTGAAAGCTAATACGTTTTCGGACAATTTTTTATTTTTGAGGAATTCTTCGTACTTTTTATTCAACAAATCAGCATAATAAGAATAGATAAAACTATCTAAATGCGATGCGTATGCAATATATCTGATTTTTTCTTTATGACAAATAACGGACTTATTCTCAGGTAGTGAATATGTTTTCCGAACTTTAGTTTGGCATTGAATAAACGGAAGAAATTGATGCTTTGCAACTTTTTTGAATAATTATTCTAATTAGTGGATATATCTGCATCAATGTAAGAATTAAAAATTTTTTTAAGTATACTTTTATTCTTTTTTAATACACCTTTTTGCAACTGATGACCATCTTTTTCCCTTCGCAATACGGGTTTAGTTAAAGGTTTATCAAAGTGTAAATACGACCTGTCTTTAAACCATGAAAAAAATGTCTTATTATATGGATTATATTTTTTTGGCATTTTAGGTATACATAAACTACAGAATGAGATTCAAAATCAAGGGATGGGGGCTAATAGTGGCCCATCGATACTGCCCACCACCACATTGAAATTGCACGAATGCAATTTATAAAAAAGCCACACTATGTGAAATATACCTTATGATATTGTTCACACAGGATAAAGCAATGAATTTCATCACACTCACCCTGCTGTCAGTGGTAGTGTTACCACTTGACATTGAAACAATATGCCCAAAGCTCAGATAGCTTTAGTAAGCTATATAAATGTAAACATTTAGCTAAATTTAGTATAAATGATTTAATATAATTTGAAAATAGTGCACGGGCTTTGCAGTTAATTAGTGTTGTTTTTATTTCAAACTTTAAATCAACCCTTTTGTTAACATAACAAAAACCCTTGTAAAACTTTATAGTGTCCATACATCTGAAATAAGCGGATCAAATCAAAGCCATCTACAACCTGCATTTTATCCGGTATATTGCTGCAATTGTTTTAATACTCGCCGGCTAAGGATACCTTCAGGCAGACGAAAATCCAGAAGCATACGTGTCAGCCGTATGGCCTCGGTATGCCATTCAGGTTGTTCAGCTAGTGAGCGGTTATTTAATGCATTCAGAGTGTGCCCGTGAACAACAATACCATTTTCCTGCGCTGTCATCTGTGCCTGCATCAATAAAACAGGAGCATGTTCGGCGCGCAGCCAGTAGCGTTCATGATTAATGATCTCCTTCCCCTGACTATCCTGACTAATATCAGGAGCAATACCTAAAGCACGCAGTAATGACCACTCAAAATAACGCAGTGCAGATAAGTGTTCGCCGTTTGAAATATGTTGTAGTACGGTATGTAGTGCCGCGTGAATATCAGGTAACGGATCCTCCCGGGCTGTTAGTTTTAGTACCAGCTCATTTACATACATGGCACTGAATAACGCCTGATTCTGAGGCTGAGGCCAGCCGCCTATCCATTCTGCCCGGTGCAGAGTTTTCAATTCATTATTCCCATACCATGATAGCTGTAGGGGCACAAAAGGAACGAGTACACCTCGCAATTCACTTTGCCGGCGCCTCGCACTGCGCGCCAGCATCACTACTCTGCCATAATCCCGGGAAAATACTTCAATTTGCAGACTGCTTTCACTCCATGGACGGGAGGTGAGCAAAAAAGCAGGTTGATGATTGATGCGATTATTAGACATAGCCGTTTTATGTCAGATGTAGATTTTTCAATTATAGCCGGTTATGGCATGCAATTGACCATGTACAGGAAAAAGCGGATAATTCTATTAACAATATAGACTATATTTTTCAGGCAGCCGGCTATTTTAAAGCCGGCTGCCTGAATGTATTCGAAATAATCAGGAAAGTTTAAATACCCATGAAAGCACCAGAATTATTATTGCCCGCTGGTGGACTGGAGCGGATGCGCACAGCCTTTGATTATGGCGCAGATGCTGTTTATGCCGGCACACCGCGTTATTCTCTGCGCGCACGTAATAATGAATTTGCACATCTGCCAGTACTGGAACAGGGTATTACTGAAGCACATGCACGCGGAAAGAAATTTTTTCTGGCCAGTAATATTTTGCCACATAACGCAAAATTGAAAACTTATCTCGCCGATATGGAACCGATTATTGCTATGCAGCCAGACGCGCTGATTATGGCTGATCCGGGTCTTATTATGAAAGTGCGTGAAAAATGGCCGGAAATACCGATTCATTTATCCGTCCAGGCTAATACCACCAATGCATGGGGGGTACAGTTCTGGCAGAGCATCGGCATAGAACGTATTATTCTGTCGCGCGAACTCAGTATTAATGAAATTGCCGAAATCAGGCAGCAATGCCCGGATATTGAGCTGGAAGTATTCGTTCACGGAGCTTTGTGTATTGCCTATTCAGGCCGCTGCCTGCTTTCCGGTTATTTTAATCATCGTGATCCTAATCAGGGTACTTGTACTAATGCTTGCCGCTGGGATTATAAAGTACATAATACGGCTGATAGCGACAGCGGCGATGCTCAATTATTACCCGATTTTGACTTTAATCAGGCGAAAAGTCTCGCTGATAACGCATTATACGGCTTAAATGACCAGCAACGTCACCCGCTGGCAAATAAAGTCTATCTGATTGAAGAAGCAAACCGGCCTGGTGATATGATGCCTATAATGGAAGATGAGCATGGCACCTATATCATGAATTCCAAAGACTTACGCGCGGTAGAACAAGTCGCCAAACTGGCAGAAATCGGTGTAGATTCTTTAAAAGTAGAAGGACGGACTAAATCAGTCTATTATGTAGCGCGGGCAGCACAGGTATACCGGCGTGCTATTGATGATGCAGTTGCAGGTAAACCTTTTGATTATAGCCTACTGGCAGAACTCGAAGGATTGGCTAACCGGGGTTATACCACAGGTTTTCTGGAACGGCATCAGACACAAGAGTACCAGAATTACCTTTCCGGACATTCTTTATCAAAACAAAGTCAGTATGTAGGCAAAGTTACGGCTGTTGATTCTGAAGGATGGGCAACCATTGAGGTAAAAAATAAATTCAGCCTTGGTGACCAGCTGGAAATTATTCATCCGGGCGGTAATCAGATTATCCGCCTTGAAGCAATGACTCGTAAGGGCTATCCGGTAGAAGTGGCTTCCGGAAACGGAATTGAAGTAAAAATTCCACAAATGCTTGGCAAAGATAATGCACTGATTGCACGCATTATTCCCCAGGCAGAAGCTAATTAAATTAGCTGCTGAAAAAGCCATAGTGATATTACACTATGGCTTTTTTATTATCCGTTTCTATATTTGTGTAATTTATAGCCAGCCTTGTAAATGCTGCTTCACAAGCGGAGCCAGTATTTCAACCCATTCATGCTCACTATTCATACAGGGAATATACTGAAACTGTTTTCCGCCATGCGCCAGAAAGTCTGCTTTACCGCGAATATTGATTTCTTCAAGTGTTTCCAGACAATCGGTAACAAAACCCGGACATACGACATCAAGTCTGCTGATTCCGGCCTGAGGAAGCTGGATAAGCAAATCCTGAGTACTTGGTCCGACCCAGGGTGCATAGCCAAAACGGCTCTGAAATGCCAGCCGGTATTCATCTGCTTGCAGCCCAAGCTCTTCAGTAAGTAAACGGGTCGTGGTTTTACAATGCTCAACATAACTATCGCCAGCCTGATGCTGAGCCTCTGGTATACCATGAAAGCTTATTAATAAACATTGCCCTCTACCATGCTTTTGCCAGTAGGTCTGAATATGTCTGGCCAGTGTTTTTATATAATTGTTATCTGCATAAAAACCGGTGATACTTCGTACTGCCATTTGTACACGTTGCTTAAGCATTACCCGCCAAACCTGATCCAGTGCAGCACCACTACTGGAACCCGCATATTGCGGATACAACGGCAACACCAGTAAATTCTGCACGCCAAGCTGCTTCATTTCTTGCATAACATCAATTACGCTGGGCTGTCCGTAGGTCATAGCAAAACGAGTAATAACACCGTCTGGCATAGTACTGGCTAAAGAAGCGCTAAGTAGTTGTGTTCCAGTCAATAAAGGGGAACCGGCTTCCTGCCAGATGGTGCTGTACGCGTGGGCACTTTTACGTCCGCGAACAGGTAAAATAATCCCGCGTAATATTAACTGCCATAAAAAACGCGGTAATTCGACTACACGCTGGTCGGATAAAAATTCGCGTAAATACGGGCGTACAGCCTTAGGTGTAGGTGCAGCAGGTGTACCAAGATTCAGCAATAAAACACCAATTGCCGGTTTAGAAGTTTTTGGTTCAGAAAGAAAAATTTTTGACATAATATTTGGCAGTAATCGATTATCAGTCAATCAGATAAAAGTGCTGCGAGTATAGCCTATATCCTCTGCTTGTTAGCAATTCGACAGTTAATACTTTACTGACATCAGGCATTACCTCTACAAACAGACCTAATACAGCGATTATCTGTGCTCTAACTAATCCCTGCTCACCCAGATAAAACTACTTTAGTTTACAGACCGACTGGTAAATCTTTATTTATCCCAAAGCGCCTGAAAAGCTTTTACTACTTTTTCAGGATCAGATGATTCAGTAACAGCACGAACTACAGCCAGAGAGCTTACGCCGGTAGCCAGTACATCGCGTGCATTATTTAAATCAATTCCACCAATAGCAACTGTAGGTGTATTTCCGGCTTGAATAACGTATTGCTTTAATTTGTCCAGTCCCTGAGGTTCAGTAGGCATAGTTTTGGTTGTAGTAGGAAAAATTGCCCCGCAGGCTACATAGCTTGGCTTTACTGCTAATGCTTTACTCAGCTCTGCTGATGAATGTGTACTTACCCCCAGCCTTAAGCCTGAATTCTGAATCATTACTAAATCAGCACTGTCCAGATCTTCCTGTCCAAGATGCACTCCATAGGCACCGCAATCTACGGCTTCCCACCAGAAATCATTGATAAATAGTTGTGTTGGTGTATCTTTTGCATAAGCGACACTGCGTTGAATTTCACGGTACAATGCTGAACCAATCTGAGTTTTATTACGCAGCTGTACAGTATTGGCTCCTGCATCGACCATCCGCGCTACCCAATCCGCAGTAGGAACAACAGTATAGAATTTCAGCGGAGCAACTATAGGTAAAAACGATTTTGCATACATAAAATATTCCTTTTGAAATAAAAATCTTTATAATGATAGTTTTTTCACGCAGCACTGCATACACACAATAACGTTTGCAAGTGTCTGTACTGAATTTTCCACTTTTAAAAATATATTATGGCCTCAGACACATCCTCTGTTCGCTCTCCCCTGATCACTCGGGTTAATTATACTTTTGCTGCATTATTATTCGGCACAATTGCATACTTTATTTATTGGGGGCTTGGGTATACCAACCATCATTCTCCATTATTATTTGTTATTGCCACTTTGTTTGGTGCCTTCATGGCATTTAACATTGGTGGCAATGACGTTGCCAACTCCTTTGGTACCAGTGTAGGTGCCGGAACCCTTACAATACCGCAAGCATTGGGTATAGCGGCTGTTTTTGAGGTTTCTGGTGCAGTCATTGCCGGTGGCGAAGTAACAAAAACAATTCGTCACGGTATTATAGACCTTGGTGCCATGCATTTAACACCTTCACAATGCATTAATGTCATGCTGGCAGCATTACTGGCGGCGGCAATCTGGTTGTTAATTGCTTCCAAAAAAGGGTTACCGGTTTCAACAACACACTCTCTGATAGGCGGACTGGTAGGTGGCGGATTATGTCTAGGATATCTGATAACGGGTAATGGCAGCGCTTTAGATTTAATCCAATGGAACAAAATGGCAGAAATTGGTCTGTCCTGGGTTATCTCACCTGTTTTAGGAGGTGCGTTTTCTTATATCCTGTTCAGCCAGATAAAAAAGCATGTACTGGACTACAATGACCGGATGGTTATAGCACTGAAAGAAATTAAACAGGAAAAAAAAGCATATAAAGAAAAACACAAAATCTGGTTTGAAAAGCTAAGCGAAACCGAGAAAATTCGCATTTCCTCTGCTATAGCCCGTGATGCCGAAAATTACAGTGATCCTGATTATGGTGTCGAAGAGCTAGAATCAGATTACTATAAAGGCCTGGCAAATATCGAAAGCCGTAAAAACAACATCGACGCATTTAAAGCACTGCATAGTTGGGTACCTTTAATTTCGGCCTGTGGCGGCATGATGATTACCGCTATGATGTTATTTAAAGGGCTGACTAATCTGCATCTTGGTTTATCTGTGATTACCAATTTCCTGTTAATCATCATGATTGGCGCACTAATCTGGATGGCCACATTTATTTACGCCAAAACCTTAAGGCGCAAAGATTTAAGCAAATCAACCTTTCTGATGTTCAGCTGGATGCAGGTATTTACGGCTGCCGGCTTTGCTTTTAGTCACGGCGCTAATGATATTTCCAATGCGGTTGGCCCGTTTGCCGCCATTATGGATATCATCCGTACTGGTGATATTGGTATAGATGCCAATGCCATGATTCCGGCACCAGTGATGATAACATTTGGTGTGGCACTGATTGTTGGTTTATGGTTTATCGGCAAAGAAGTTATCCAGACTGTTGGCACCAATCTGGCCAAAATGCATCCTGCATCCGGCTTCACAGCAGAGCTTTCCTCTGCAGCTATTGTGATGCTGGCAACACTGATGGGGCTGCCGGTATCCAGTACACATATTCTGGTTGGTGCCGTTCTGGGTATCGGACTGGTTAATCGTAATGCCAACTGGAAATTGATGAAACCAATTGCACTGGCCTGGGTGATAACCCTGCCCTCTGCTGCAGTTTTATCTGTATTGATATTTTTGGGACTCAACTCATTTTTTTAAATTAACAATTATCTTAATGAAACCGGATAAGTATGTTTATCCGGTTTTATTATGATTAAAGCGATTGTCTAAAGTAAATTTTCCCGGATTTTATAGAATAAATTTAACTCTGTTTTGAATGACACTACAAATAGTCGTTATTAAATTTCGTTTAATACTTTTTTCCAGATTTCTTAAATTTAAAAAGTAATTTTAAAATCAAATTAAATTTTTTAACTTAATCACCGGCTGTTTTTTATTCAACCATTTAAGCTAAAATGATGACTTTTGTCACAAACTCAGCACAAACTGGTTGTTGCCAATGAATAACCTGCTTAAAAAATTTTATATAGATCCCTTTTTGCTGGCAATGTTAACGGTTGTAGGTACAGCTACTGTTTTGCCTTGTCAGGGCAGCACAAAAACATTCTTTAGCTATCTGACCACAGTTGCCATTGCCTTACTATTTTTTATGCATGGTGCAAAGCTGTCACGGCAGGCGATTACAGAAGGTATCAGACACTGGCGATTACATTTAGTTGTATTTTGCAGCACATTTATTTTATTTCCGCTAATCGGTTTAGGTTTGCGTATTCTGGTTCCCCACTGGCTCTCTCCCGAACTGTATCTGGGCTTTCTGTATTTGTGCGCATTACCGGCTACAGTACAGTCCGCAATTGCTTTTACTTCTGTTGCCGGCGGAAATGTTGCAGCAGCAGTATGCAGTGCATCTGCTTCCAGTATTCTGGGCGTTTTCCTGTCACCTGTACTGGTCGGTCTAATGATGCCCACCAGTGGCAACAGCGTGGACACAACAGCTGCTATCGAATCGATTTTATTACAGCTAATGCTGCCGTTCGTTTTAGGCCATCTGGCCAGACCATTAATTGCAAATTGGATTCATAAACATAAAGTATGGATAAACCGGACTGATCGCGGTTCGATTCTTTTAGTCGTTTATGTAGCATTCAGTGATGCTGTTGTTGAAGGACTATGGCACAAAGTTAATCTAGGCTCAATTGGTATGATTGTGATTCTGAGTCTGTTGATTCTGTTTCTGGTTATCAGCATTAATACACTGGTTGCCCGTTCATTGGGCTTTAACCGTGCTGATGAAATTACTATTGTCTTTTGCGGCTCTAAGAAAAGTCTAGCAAATGGCGTACCCATGGCCAATGTACTCTTTCCTGCCAGCATAGTAGGCATTATGTTATTACCACTGATGATTTTTCATCAGTTACAACTAATGATCTGTGCAGTACTGGCGCAACGCTATGCACGTTTGAATAAAACGGAATAGATTACCTTCGAGTGTAGGTTTTATTTCTAATAAAGCTTGCTATTTGTTTTTTATAATATCTGCATCATAGTGCCAGAAATAAGATTTGCTGGCACTTAATCTATTTGCATCAAATCACTCAATAATGCTGCAAATATCGTATTTACTTGATTTTGATACAATGGCATAAATCAAAAATATAGATATACTATAAGCTGAAACAATTAGGTTTAAAAGTAGCTGCTGTGAATAGACTGGTAGTCACGAGTTAGGGATAAAATATTTGTAACTAATTGATTTATTTTATCTTATGGTGCCAGTAATAGGAATCGAACCTACGACCTTCGCGTTACGAGTGCGCTGCTCTACCAACTGAGCTATACTGGCTTCCAATTCAGAATACTCTGAATGGCGCGCAGTATAGCATAATCGCTTTATACTCACCATTGCTATCCAATTTTATTTATTAATATAATATTTTGGTCATAAATATAATATCTGTTTAATTAAGCCTTAAGTTATTTCTGCGCTTTATACCTGAAATTTTTAATCGGGCTTTTAATAATTGAATTGAATATTAAAAATATTCAGATTTTATCTAAAATAGTTTATATTTTATTTTCTTCTTCGAGATTAATTTTTTTATCTCAATAAATTAATAGAAGATTTAAAAATTGATATTAGCCGCATTTCAATCAAACCACATAATCAATTATCTTCTCTTAAATTTATTTTTAATCAGATATTTATTAAAAATTTTTAATAATCAATGTTCTTTCAATATTAGATTTTTCCAATTCAGTTTGACTAATAAACTTTGTTCTACAAATTTAATCAAATATTTTGAATCCATTCTGTATATTTAGCACTCTATTCAGATGTGTTGATAAAAATAGATATTTATTCAGGCTTATTCAGCATTAATTTTAAGCCGGAAGCAGTGGATAAACAATGAAACAAAACAGAGAACAACTTATTAAATATGCCTGTCTGGGTGATACACATGCACTTAATCAGTTATTGTTAGTATGTCAGCCAGACATCAGAAGATTTGCCAGACGAACATGTTCTACAACAGAAGATATTGAAGATGCTGTGCAGTTCACATTATGGCAGTTACATAGAAAAATCGGTACGCTGAAAACTATCTCTTCTTTTACAAGTTGGTTATTTCGAATTATAGAACGAGAATGTTATCGTTTATTTAAAGTCAGACAATCCAAAAACATTGAAGCTCGGGCAGATATTGATAAGCTGTCTGCATCTTCTGCAGATATCGATCTTAAAATAGATCTAACTAATGCAATTATTTCTTTACCTTTGATTTACCGGCAGGTGTTGATTTTGCGAGATATTCAGGAGTACTCCACGCCGGAAGTAGCTGAAAAGCTTGGCATCACAGTTGAAGCAGTTAAAAGTCGCTTATACCGTGCCAGATTAATGGTAAAAGAAAAAATTAATTTATAAAAACTTAAATTCAATAATTTATAGACAACATAATAGCTTTGATCTTTTCGCAGAGAATTTATCAGGAATATTAGTTTTAATTTTAAACTGGGAGATAAAATGACTAATCAATATCAATCAAGCAATGATTTTAAATACACTGCTGCATTATTAAAATATGCACCCGAAGAAACACAGGCATTTATAGATTTTGACCATAAAACCATCAAACGCAGAGAAGGAAATATTCCGATAAAAACAAGAGAGTTAATTGCTTTAGCCGTAGCACTCACTACACAATGCGCATATTGTATTGATGTTCATATTAAAGGAGCAAAACAAGCAGGAGTAAGTGAAGAAGAATTAGCAGAATTAATTTCAATTTCAGCTTCTGTAAAAGCAGGCGCAACCATGGCACATGGTTTGCTGGCAATGCGTTTATTTGAGCAATAAAATAGTTGATTCAGTAAAACAGTAATAAATACTTATGCATATAATTTGTAGGGCAGCTATTTAAATTTTCTGGATTTCTAACTAGCTTATTAAACTGAGTACACTCGAATGGCTAGTGTACTCAGTTGCATTATCGATAAATATTAGATTAAAACAAAACCTGAGTTAGCGCTGTTTTTTCTTAAAATTATTCATAACCTGTGTCAGATTATGCTGTAGTACATCCTCTACTGCTCCGGGTACTTCGACCATTAATTCACGCTGTAATGTGGTTACTAAACCAGCTGTATGCTTTTGTATTGCAACACGAACCATACCGGCTAATACATCAGCAAGATGCGGACGTAATTTTTCAGTTAACTGTTGCAGTAAAGCCTGCTCGGAAATACAGGTTACGGCCCTGTTAGCTGTACCACGCGGTTCTATGACATGCATATGTACATGAATGATCGGCTGGCCATTATCGCTGGTAGCAGAAAGCTCATCTTCTGTATTTTGCCGGCTTACTTCTGTTGGTATAACAGTAGACTGTTTACCTTTTAGCTGGATAGTACAGTTTGAGGGCAGATTTTCATCAACAGGAGCGCTTTGTAAACAGTTTTGTGCGGCCAGCCAGTCTTCCTGAATAAGCAAGGCTGTATCATTTAATGCAGATTCCTGCTTTTGCGCTTCTAGTGTACTTTGCTGCTGCCATTGTTTCAGATAAGCCCGATAAACCCGCTCACGCTGTACTGGATCAAGTAAAACTTCAGCAGGCTGGGATGTAGATACCGTTTTAGGCTCTGGCTCAGGTTGTCTGCTACGATTTTTTATCGTATTGGTAACTATCGGAGGCACATTGAAATCATGCGGGCGTCTTCTGGTTTTAGGTATAGATAACGGCGGTGCATCTGATATGACTTCTTCCTGACTGTTTGACCGGCTATCTTGCTTTTTTTTGTGCTGGCGCAACTGCTCAAGACTTCGCTCCCATTCAGGCATAGTCTCTGTAGCCATTTTTGTGGGACTAACAGTTGAAGTAGCGACAGATTGCTGTTCAGGCAGATCATCACTCAAAGTAAAAACAAATTGATTTTGTTGTTCATACTGATTTTTCACCATGCCCTCACTTATGATCAATCCGGTATATTTTAACTAGCTGTACATATTTTTATGTAAGCCATATCTGAGTAATTATAGCAACTTTTATAGGTTAAAATGCTAAAATAAACTACATAGTGTTCAATTAAATTAGGAATAACGCATGAGTACCATTGAGCAGCAAATAGAGTTTCTGGAAGAAAGCAACGAGGCTCTGATTATGCAAAACCGGGTACTGGCCACCGCAATTAAAGGTCTGCTGCGTGCCCTGCCTGCAGACATAGCTGAGCTGGCTACTGAATCCATACGCGCGGCTTTTGATAATGAAATTGCGGAATTACAGTATGAGGAAAATCCGCAAATAGAATTATTTCACGATGCCACTTATGCATTTTTTCACGAACGTGAACATTAAACCTAAACAGGCTGGCAATAGTATAATTGCCAGCCTGTTTAATTAAATAGATTCAGTTAAAATAAATTATTATTTTCTTACATCTCTGCATAATTAGGCCCGCTTCCACCCTCAGGACAAACCCAGTTAATATTCTGCTCAGGGTCTTTGATATCACAGGTTTTACAATGTACGCAGTTTTGCGCATTAATCTGTAAATGCGGTTCACCAGCCTGATCTACAATTTCATAAACACCAGCCGGACAATAGCGTGTTTCCGGACTGGCATATTCACGATAATTGACAGATATCGCCAGCTCAGGATTATTCAATTTTAAATGTACGGGCTGATTCTCATCATGGCTGATACTGGCAAGATAAACACTACTCGTACGGTCAAAGGTTAATTTACCATCCGCCTTGGGATAATCAATAGGTCGGCATTCTTGTGCTTTACGTAAAGATGCATAATCCGGACTCCGATGACGTAGCGTCCATGGTGCCTTACCTCTGAAAATGTATTCTTCAAGTCCGCTATAGGCCATACCGCCAAACAGCCCCCATTTAAATGACGGCCGGATGTTTCGTACTTTATGTAACTCATGATACAGCCAACTGTCTCGAAACAATTCACTATATTTCACTGCTTCAGTATTACTATCATCACTGACATGTTCCTCTTTTAACACCTCAGCAATAGCTTCTGCGGCCAGCATACCTGACTTCATTGCTGCATGAATGCCTTTGATTCGGGGAACATTCAGAAAACCAGCAGTATCACCGACAAGCACGCCACCCGGAAAAGTCAGTTTAGGCAAACTTTGCAATCCACCTTCGCTTAATGCACGTGCCCCATAAGCAATACGGGTACCACCCTCAAGCACCTCACGGATAGCTGGATGGGTTTTATAGCGTTGCATTTCAGAAAATGGTGACAAATATGGATTCTGATAATCCAATCCGACCACAAACCCGATAGCAACTTTATTATCATTTAGGTGATAAAGAAATGAACCACCATAAGTTTTCCGGTCTAGCGGCCAGCCAATTGAATGAATGACTGTGCCCGGTTTGGATTTTTCCGGAGCAACAGACCACAATTCTTTGATACCGATTCCATAAGTCTGATTCTGACAATTTTTATCCAGCTGAAACTGCCGAATTAAAGTTTTGGTAAGCGAGCCTCGACATCCTTCAGCAAATATAGTTTGTTTTGCCAGTAACGCCATACCCTGCTGATAATTACTTCCCGGTTGTCCGTCTTTATTCAGTCCCATATCACCGGTAGCAATTCCGCGTACAGAACCATCAGGATGATAAAGAACTTCTGCAGCTGCAAAACCGGGATAAATCTCTACTCCCATTTCCTCAGCCTGCTGTGCCAGCCAGCGACAAAACAACCCCAGACTAATAATATAATTACCATGATTATTAAAGCTGGACGGAGTAAGTAAACGATAAGCTTTTTTTTCAGTCAGAAACAGCAGCCGGTCTTCTTTAACTGCACAGGTTAAAGGTGCGCCTTTTTCTTGCCAGTTTTCAATCAGTTCAGATAATGAACGCGGGTCAATGACGGCTCCTGAAAGAATATGCGACCCCACTTCAGAACTTTTATCGACAATGCATACACTAATGTCACGTTGCTCTTTAGCTGCAAGTTGCTTTAATCGTATGGAAGCAGCTAATCCAGACGGTCCAGCACCAACAATCACTACATCATAATGCATGCTTTCACGTTCTATGGATTCTGTCATGATCGAATTCCTGCATTGAAACAATGGTAACTAACATACGGCTGACATACCCAAAGTACACATGCCGAAAAGTTGAAATCAGATATTATAGCGAATAATAGTCACAAACATCGACTACACTAATTAACATACCATTTAATAAACAGAATAATTGGACAAAAAAATATGTAAAATAGATTAATGTAACAGCTTGAATAAAGAATCGATGAGAGCAATTAGTTTAATTTAACCAAACCCCAATATAACTATATTACTGCTGAACTTAATGTAAATATGTAAATCCTGATTAGTATGAGAGTGTTTTTATACCAATGCAATTTTTAATTATCTGACATTATTTTATTAATTTATAATTTATAATTAATTAATAATTAATATCTAAATAAATACATATTACGCTAGAAAATTAAGTTATTTATCTTAAAAATAAACAGATAATTTTTATTTATATCAAATAAATAAAAATAGAAATTTGACTATTAAGATGATCTGTAAAGATACAGCTATTTTTTATAATACTTTTTCTTAACATTATTATCAGTTACATTAACCATGCACATAATAAATGTGAGTGAATAATACAACAAACAGATATAACTGTTGTAAAAAAGCAACTTCTGCAAATCTCAACAATTAAACCCTGCAGGTACTTTTTTCTAACATTATCGTTATCTATTATTTATTTTTATTAAGTTGTATCAATAATTTATACTTTAAATAACTACAGTATATTGTTGACTTGCAATGAAGTGAATGCGGTATTAGTCAGGACTTGCAGCCATGCAGAAAAATTGATCAAAATGCTTATTTAACGAAAATACGCACTTGGCTGATTGCATTAGTTGGCAAGGCGGGGCATAATTCGCTTTGCACAAGTTATGCGCACTATTGCTATTTATTGACGAATGATATGGTGCGCAAAAACTGGATTTCCATCACTAAAGTAATACTTTTTGATACAGATTAAGGTACATAATCATGAAAAAATCTTTGTTAGTAGCTGCTGCCCTGATGTCTTTGTTCTTGGCTGCATGTAAAAATGACAACCAAACTCCAGCTTCTTCTGAAGCTTCTGCTGCATCTGAAGTTTCTGCTCCTGCAACTTCTGAACCAGTTCAGACTTCTGAACCAGCTCAGGTTCCAGCTCAGGCATCTGAAGTTTCTGCTCCTGCTGTAGCTTCTGAAGCTTCTGCTGCTTCTCACTAAGCACAAAAAATCAAAAAAGCCAGACTGGAAAGTCTGGCTTTTTTGTTGCTTAATCTAAGCATTAATAATAAAAATTATTATAGCAACCTGTACTGATTAAACTTTTTTACATTTTGCCCCTGAAACTCATTATCAAATACAATAACTGTTCAAATAAACAGAAAAATAATACAGTTCGTACACTCCAGACAGGGTTTTCAGTTTCAGTACTGCGCAGAAATAACAGAAGCATTATTATTCCCTGGCTACCTATCCAGAAAATCGGCTGCCAGATAATCATCTGAAATAAACTGGCCAGAAACGGAATCAGCAAAATAGTGTTTTTCACCAGGTATAAAACCAAAACCAGACAAATTATATAAGTAACAAATTGCAGCAACCCACTGTATCGCAACGTAGTTAAATACAAGCTTTGTTTCATCCGGTCACGCTGGTAAAAGGTAAAACATGAACCCAGTAAGATGTACATTGGCATCAAAAACAGATTTAATGGCTTAAATAAGCCAGCAATACCTGGTAATACCAGACTACTCATTCCTGCCAGAACTATCCAGAGTACCAGTGAAATAACCAGCCAGCCATAAACCCGATATTTACAGCATTGCCAGACAAATACTCCTGCATATGCCAATACTACTGCATAACTGATTAGCGTACCCATTAACGCACCAGTTTCAGCAAACGTGCAAGCACAGCCGCCATATTATCAGCTATAGCAGCGACCCATTCAGTAGACATATCAGGGGAAAAATGTGCTTCATCTTCATGCCCAATTACCAGAATAGCCAGCGTCTGTTCTTTCCAGCGTAAAGGTAATTGCAAAAAACTTTCCAGTCGTGGTTGTTCAGGCAATAATTCCAGTAGAGCAGCAACCGGTAAAGTGCCACAAGCAGGAGCAGTTAATTTTTTACCAATAACCTTAAATTTCTCATTCACATGTAAATTTACAGGTACACGAACATTTTTAGGAATATCTGCAGTGATGATTAGTGCATGATAAGGTAAAGTAAATTCATTGTTTAATCCATCGCTGATGGCTCGCTGCCATTGTGCCAGAGTATTGACGATAAGCAGACGCTGAGTAAATGCCATAAATTTGGCCATTAATGTATGGTTAGCATCAGCATCGCCCAGCATTTGAATAAGCTGTGAGGCCATTTTTTCAGTTTTTTGCTGCATTACCTGCATTTTGCCCTGTTGAAACGACAATATTTTGCTTTCAATCGGACGCAGATTAAATTCAGTAGCATGCTCGTATAACCACTGTGGCTGTGCATGTAAAAATTTTAGTACTTCAGCTTCCTTAATACTCATAAGTAATTAATCTCTCCTTCAAATACAGTTTCTGCCGGCCCGGTCATCCAGACATGCGCATCAGGTTTCTGCTGCCAGCTTATTGATAGCTGTCCGCCGGGTAAATTCACTTGTACTGGTTTATCATCACCCAGTAAGCCCAGACTGATTCCGGCTACAACCGCAGCACAGGCACCGGTACCGCATGCCTGTGTTTCTCCAACACCTCGTTCAAACACACGCAAATAAATCTCTCGTGGCGCTTTTATCTGCATAAATCCGACATTAACCCGCTGAGGGAACTGTCTGTGACTTTCAATTGCTGCACCAAGCCGGTGCACAGGCGCATGATTAATATCTTCTACAACCATCACTGCATGCGGATTACCCATATTGATACAGGTCACACTAACGGTATCAGCTCCGACAACCAGTTCATGGCTGATACTCTTGGCATCATTTTCATCAATAGCCGCAAACGGAATCTGTTCCGGTGCAAACAGCGGTATACCCATATCCACTGTTACCAGCCCATCTTCATTCAATCGCGGCACAATTATTCCGCCGGCAGTTTCTACCACAATCTGTTTTTTGCTGGTTAATCCTTTATCATAAACAAAACGGGCGAAGCAGCGTGCACCATTACCACATTGCTCTACTTCGGAGCCATCTGCATTAAAAATACGATAACGAAAATCAGCGTTCGGTGTCTGCGGTGCTTCAATCAGCAGAAGCTGATCAAATCCCACCCCTGTATGGCGCTGAGCCCATGCAGCGATTGGTGCTGTATCCGGATAAAATTTCTGGCTAATTCCGTCTATCACCATGAAATCATTACCCAAACCATGCATTTTAGTAAATTTTAGTTTAGTCATATGCCATTCAGTCTGTCATCACAACTGGTTTAAGCAGCTATGATACCGATTTATCACCGTAACGATAAGTTCTGCACTGAACTAATTAGCAAATATCTTTATCCGGAAAAAATACAATTATCTTGAAAACAGGCGTTAATGATCACTAAACCAGCTATTTTATTTACAATTAACCCAAATAGTCCGATTATTTTGCCGGCAAGAGAAAACAGCAGCAAAAGATTTTGTCAATTTATCAAACAGAACCTATCCAGATAAATAAATCTGTTTATATAAATTATGCAGAAAAACTGATTATTTTATTTGTTTACTGAAATAATCAATAAAAACCCGTAGTTTTGCCGAATTTTTATTGCTTTGCGGATAAAGAAAACAAAACTCCCATTGATTATCCTGAGAACATTCCGGTAATATTTCGACCAGCTTGCCGGATTGTAACTCTTCCTGAACAGCAAATCGAAAAAGCTGAACAATACCATTGCCATTAATGGCCAGAAATTTTGTTGCCAGCATACTGTCAAATACGTGTATCTGATCAGTTCCATTACTGTGTGCTGTGCTTTTATCTATATATTTCCATGAAAATTTTTTATTATTCTGGCTGATACTGAAATTGATACACTTATGATTTTGAATATCAGCCGGTTCATATATTATATTATTCTCAGACAAATATTCAGGACTGGCAAACAAACCGGATGTGGCACAATATAATTTCCTTTTAACTAAAAATGGTTCCAGTCTGGTATCCGGCTGAATCAGTCTTACAGCAATATCATAAGTTTCCGTTACAAAGTCAATATTGCGGTTTGTTACATGAAAGTCAAGCTTAAGCTGCGGATACTGTGCACAAAAGCATTTTACATAGGGTATTATTTTATAATTAAAAAAAGTTTCCGGAACGCTTATTTTCAATTTACCGGAAATTGCCTCTTTGTTTACTTTCAGTGCCTTTTCGGTACTGATTAATGACTCCAGAACTTCAGTACATTTTGTATAATAAATTCGTCCTTCTGGCGTTAATTTTGTTTTACGAGTATTGCGACTAAATAATTCAACCCCTATTCTTTCCTCAAGACGCTTAATTGAACGACTGACTGCTGCCGGTGTAATATTCAGATATTGTGCAGCTGTAGAAAAATTTTCATTTTCAGCAGCCGTCAAAAACAATTCAAGACTAGCTATATGCATGCTTTTTAAACGTTTTTTCATTCTGATAATGCTTTAAATCATTTGAATCTAATCATTAGTCTGTTGATTATTTCGCATAAAAATATTATTTAGCACCAACGCGACCAAAGTTATAGCCATACCGCACATTTCCACTACAGAAATTTTATGCCCCTGAAAAATACCGATAACAGACGAAATAATCGGTACCAGATTAACAAATAAAATACCATTAACTGCACCCAGACCTTTAATACCGGCATTCCAGCTAATGATAACCAGCGCAGTGATAATCAGTATAAAAATATCCAGTCTGCTTGCTAATATGGCTTTCATTTCCGGTCTGCCGGCATATCCCAGCAAAGTCGCAATCATAGTTATTGCTATGATGGTTAACATTCCTAATGAAGAGCTCAGAGCGGTTATACGCAATGCACTCCAATCATATTTTGAAATCATCGTATTGGCAAAATAAGTATATATTACCCAGCAAACAGTTGCTGTGAGTAATAATATGTCGCCGATAAAACTTGATGAGGCAAGTAAATGGTTAAAATTTCCATCGGAAATAACCAGAACAATACCAGTAAAAGCCATTAGCATGCAGATGATTGTGCGAAAATCCGGCAAAATGCGATGAATTATTGAAAATAAAATCAGGGATAATAAAGGCATTAAAGCCAGAATAATCGTTGCATGTTCGGCTGATGAGAATCCTATACCGATAAATGTAAAAAAATTCAATCCGGCAAAACCGATGCTACCGAAAAACCAAAGCTGCAAAGTTTTATTTTCTGTTCGAAAACTCTGTTTTCCTTCCTGAATAATCAATACCAGACTAACCAGCAGGGCACCAGGCACATAGCGAATACAGGTAAGATAATAACCATCAATACCAGAAGAAACAGCATGTTTTGAGGCAGGATACATAATTCCCCAGCCTGCAACCGTGATTAATAAATACAAGATACTTTGATAATTTTGCTGCTGACTGACTTTCATATCATTAAACCTGATTCAGTATTAAATTTTTTATTTTTATAGCAGTTCTCAAGTAAAAGTGCATTACAGCAGCCGTAATAACAGTTATTACATCAGGTAATAACTGTTATTAAATACAGATATCTCAACCAGGAAGCATTTGTAAGAATTTTATTTATATTATTTATAAATGCATAACCGGAGGCTGAACCAGCATCAGAACAACAGGCAAAGTAATTAAACTTAAAACCGTGCTGATAAAGGTAGCTGTAGACACAAGCTGTGGTCTGGTATTGAACTGGACTGCCAGTAATGTTGTGTTAGCCGCGGTAGGCATTGCCGCCAGCACTATAAGCACTTTTTTAGCCATCAGATCTATTGGCATAAAATATACAAGCAGCATTGCCCACAGAGGTGAAATCAGTAATCGGATAACCAGCGCAAAACTGATTTTGGCTGTTTCAATCTGCCTGATATGCAATGTAGCCAGCTGCATGCCCAGAATCAGCATAATTACCGGAATAGATGAATCCCCGATCATGCCCACTGCCAGCATAATTTCCTTACTTAAAGGAATATGCAGTAATTGAAATATTAATCCGAACAATGCGCCATAAATAATCGGCATTCGTAAGACTTTTTTCAGTACGGTATTCTGGCTAATACCATCAACATCACTACTGCCTTTAGCAGCATAATAAGTGCCGATGGTGCTCATAATAAATTGCTGTAATACCATCAGAATAACAGCAATATCAAAACCAGCACTACCAAAAAATACCAGAATTACCGGAGTGCCATAATTACCGTTATTCATAAAGCATGAAGCCAGAATCAGAGCACAATTATCCTGATTTTTATAATGACAAAATGCCGACCAGAGATAAACCAGTACAATCAGCCCGACACACAATGCCAGAACATAAAAAGCATAATAAACATAAGCACTGGTTAGCGGGTGATTATAGAAAGTTTTGAAAGCCAGAAAGGGAGACAGAATATACAAAGACATTTTTGATAAACCAGCAATATCAAATTTCAATGTCTTCTGAGCGATAAAACCAGTGACGAAAATACCAAACACCGGTAATAAAATCAGCAAAAAATGCATTGTCTGCCCTTTCCTTCTCAGTATATCTGCCAGATATGTATATATTCTGCTATATGAAGAAAATGTAAATAGTTTGGCAATATTTTTCAGAATCAGGCTGTCATTATTATCTAATTATTCTGCCCTGATCCTAAATTTAATTGTGACTTAAAACCAGTTTACAAAATAGTCGCGCCACAATGCCATTAACCATAATATAGCCAGCAATAGCATGGTTAACAATTGAGCGGCTGAAGCCGTATCTTTGGCTCGCTTTGCCAGAGGATGCTTTTCCAGCGAAGTATGATCTACTGCAGCTTCAATAGCAGTATTAAATAATTCCACAATCCAGCTTAAAAACGATGCCATGATTAATACCATTCGTGTCAGGCTACCAAAATCCAGTACAAATACAAGTACAATCAATACACTATTTAATGCCAGCAGCTGGCGAAAAGCCGATTCACTGCAAGCTGCCTTCAAACCCGCCAGAGAATAACCATAGGCATTGAATATACGGCGTAAGCCCTTTTTACCTTTAATCGATGTTGCAAACGATTGATTATTTTCAGGCATGATCAGATATTATCCTTGTTATATTGAATTTTTAACTGAGTTTTTAAGTTTCAAACCGGATAGCCATATAAGCGGACGGCTTCTTCCACTGCATCAGCAAAAAGTGCCGGTACATTACAATCAGTCTGACTGGTAATTTCCTGAAAACCTGTCGGGCTGGTTACATTAATTTCAGTGAGGTAATCACCAATAACATCCAGGCCGGCAAGTAAAATCCCTCTGCGTACCAGTTCCGGAGCAAGTGTTTCTGCAATCTGCTGATCTCGTTGACTCAATGGCTGAGCCACACCCTTTCCTCCGGCAGCCAGATTTCCGCGCGTTTCACCATGCTGCGGAATACGAGCCAACGCATACGGAACGACTTTTCCGCCAATAACCAATATACGTTTATCACCATGCACAATTTCCGGAATATAACGTTGTGCCATGATAGTTCGACTATCCAGATGCATCAGCATTTCCAGAATACTGCCGATATTGGGATCACTTAGCGTCAGACGAAAGATACCCATTCCTCCCATACCATCCAGAGGCTTAATAATAATGTCATGATGCCGGGTTAAAAATTCACGTATGTCTGCAGCGCGGGTAGTAACCAGTGTTGGTGCGGTAAGCTCAGGAAAATTCAGAATAGCCAGTTTTTCATTAAAATCACGCATAGCCTGACCACTGTTATATACATGCGCACCCTGATTAGCAGCCAGTGTCAGCAAATGAGTTGCGTACAGATACTGCATATCAAAAGGCGGATCTGTACGCATGATTACTGCATCAAAACTATTTAAGGTATATTGCTGCTGAGATAAAACATTAAACCATGCATGGTCATATTTATCTTTTGCTCCAATAAAATCAAATTCATCTGCCTTTGCTGTCACATACTCATTTTGCACACTCAAGTCACCGGCTAATGTGTGAAACAGTTTCCAGCCCCGCTGAGACATTTCGCGCATCATGGCATAAGTCGTATCTTTATAAGTCTTGAAACTCGCCATCGGGTCTGCAATAAATAAGATTTTCATTGAATTTACCTGTTAGAATTTTTATCCGGCCAGGATAAAATTATTCCCGTCCGGATAATTACCACGTTATTTATTTGAGTGAGCGGATACCCACAGCTTCACGTACAGCTTCCAGCAAAGGTTTTGCTGTCTGACGTGCTTTTACTGCTCCAGCCTGCAAAATATCCTCAATTAAGGATGGTTGTGCGTTAAGCTGCTCGAAACGTTCACGTTTTTCAGCCAGTTCTTCATTAATTTTTGCAGCCAGAATTTTTTTAGCCTCACCCCAGGCCAGCCCGTCAGCCAGCATCTGAGTAAACTGTAAAGTTTCTGCCGGAGTCGCAAATGCCTTATAAATATCAAACAGCGGACTTTCATCCGGTTGTTTGGCTTCACCGGGTTCTTTCAGATTGGTAACAATTTTATTAACAGCTTTCTGCAATTTTTTCTCAGACTCAAATAATGGAATGGTATTACCATAACTTTTGCTCATCTTCCGGCCGTCCAGCCCTACCAGAGTTTCAACGTTGTCATCAATTTGAGCTTCCGGTAACGTAAATAACGGTTTATAACGATGATTAAATCGACCGGCAATATCGCGCGCCATTTCAAGATGCTGAATCTGATCACGTCCTACCGGTACTTTATCCGCATTAAACATCAGTATATCCGCACTCATCAGCATCGGATAACAGAACAGCCCCATTTCAACTCCGTGATCCGGATCTTCCTGCCCTTTTTCTGCATTTTCCTGTACCGCAGCTTTATAGGCATGTGCCCTGTTCATCAGGCCTTTGGCTGTATTACAGGTAAGTATCCAGTTCAACTCCATTACTTCAGGAATATCAGTCTGACGATAAAAAGTTGTCCGTTCCGGATCAAGACCGCAGGCAAGCCAGGTTGCTGCTACTGCTTTGGTAGATTCATGGACTTTTTCAGGCTCATGACATTTAATTAGTGCATGATAATCAGATAAAAACAGAAAAGATTCTACTTCTGAGTTCATACTTGCTTGTATTGCCGGACGAATTGCCCCTACGTAATTACCCAGGTGAGGAACTCCGCTTGGCGTTACACCAGTTAAAACACGAATTTTTTTCATTATAAACACTTACTTTAAAAATAAATTTTTATTAATACTGAGGCCGGTTTTCATACTTTGATATTCAGCGAATCATATAATCGATCCGGATAAATTAAACCGCCGGTTCAGACATATTTTCCAACTCAATGGCAGCGGCCAGAAGTGACAGTCTGGCCAGCACTCCGTAAACATATAAACGAATACTTTCGCAATCTCTGGCCTGAGTGACATTTTCTGTTTGCGGTATGCCCAGCTGTTCCCATGGTTTAAATTCCCGTTTACTGGCTGCTTCTTCAGCGCTCTGAGTATCCAGAGAAGCAATATTGCATTGTAATGGTACAAAATGCATACCAACTGCATTCAGATTTTCATCCGGTCCGCGATCCTGATGTACCCGGTAAAAACCACCAATGACAAACCGGTCCATCATATATACCACAGGCTCGGCTGTTGCCCCATTCAGCGTTTCATAAGTATAAATTCCTTCCTGTACAATTACTTCGCTTACTTCCAGGCCCTCTTTAATTTTAGCCATTTTATTACGTTTTTTACGATTTAAACTGCGTACTTCTTCAGCAGAATGCACACTCATTACACCCATACCATAAGTACCGGCATCGGCTTTAACAATAACAAATGGTTTATCCTGAATACCTAACTCATCGTATTTATGCTGAATACGCTGCAGTAGCCTCTCTACAGTTTCAGCGAGCCGGTTTTCTCCTTCATGACTGGTAAAATCCAGACCACTGCAAACTTCAAAGTAAGGATTAATTGTCCATTCATCTATACCTACTAACTGCGCAAACTCAGAAGCTACCTGATTATAGGCCTGAAAATGAGTACTCTTACGCCTTGTGGTCCACCCAGCTTTTAACGGAGGCAATAATGTTTGCTCCAAACCCTGCAATATTTCCGGCACACCGCCAGATAAATCATTATTTAAGAGAATCATACAAGGAGTGAAACCGTCAGCCAGTTGTAAAAGATTGCCCTGTCGCTGTACTGGCTCAAGTCTTATGTGATCACCCAGTGCAGTTTCCAGTGTGGTAACCTCTGTAATTTCAGGATTCAGGGTTCCGATACGGACATTTAATCCAACATTGCGCAAAATGGAATACAGCGCATAGACATTTTGTAAATAAAAAGTGTTGCGCGTATGATTTTCCGGGATCAGTAAAACAGATTGTGCATCTGCACAGGCACGTTCTACGGCATTCTGGGCTGCTACTGATGCCAGCGGAAGAAAAACAGGATTCAGATTATTAAATCCGCCCGGAAACAGATTCATATCTATGCTGGCTAATTTATATCCGCTGTTACGAATATCCACAGAACCGTAAAAAGGAGCGTGGTGATGTCGCCATTGAGCTCGAAACCATGATTCAATCTGTGTTTGACTGGCTAAAATTACACGTTCAAAATCCTGCAATTCTTCACGATGCGCTGAGGCTACATCAGGTAAACTCATATTTCATTCCTTTCTACATTCATACCCAGCATTTTTGCTGCACATGCGGTATTCTATATAATTTTGCCAGTTCAGAGGGTATTCTTTTTAAGTTTGGCTGAACTAAAGGTTTTATTTTTAGACAGATTCAAGCGGCAACCATAAATATAAATCTAAATACCAGCCGCGAGAATAGTCTCAAAATTTTTCTATAATAGTTTTTCAAACCTTCAGCAAATTCTCCCCAGTAGTTTTTCTTTCAATATTTTATTTATTTTCTTTTGCCTGTTATAAAACCATAGGACATCACTTGGGATTTTTTCATAATTCCCATATAGGTTTACTTATACTTACAGCAGATAAATAGCTAGTTCTAATTCACATAACAAACAGATATAGTGAAATTTAGGCATTCTGGAATTAATCAGATAGTTTTCCCAGATAAATAATTTTCGTATGCTATCATCCTTAGTATTGCAATTTATACCCATATCGAAAGTTACCTTACTTTGTTTAACCTGGGAACGTGATTTACGTCCAGTATGTTCTACTTTACATATACTGGTATTGTCCCAAGGCTTATTGTAATTATTTCCGGCTTTGCTTTTTGTACCTGAATTACTATCTTTTTGATAAACAATAATGTAATGTAGTTATTAATAATTCATGAAAGTCATACAGACTCTCAAAATGTTATTATAATTTTTTTAGAATATACATAAAAAATATACATAATAGAACAATAACTAAAAATATAAATAAATTATACTTTAATAAATTCTTTATTTTAAATGTATGTATTATTATTTTTACAAACATCCATGAACTCAACCCTGCCATAAAAGGGTATATATTTAAGGCTATCCATTCCCCGTAAGAAAATCCACCAAAATATAAAAAAAACAACATAAAGGATATTATGAAAATGATTAATAATTCTAGCAAGCTCTTTTTAGTAAGCAGATAAAAAATTACTTTCATACTATTAAAATTTACTGGTAAAAAACTTTGATTATATTTGATTATAAAAGATTTATTATCTCTAAATTGTGGTAAAACAAATTAGGTTATATATAATTTAATGAAATATTAATTTTTCATAATATAAAAATTTAGACATCAACAGGTAAATCATTCTTTGTACATGCTCTTTTCTGATTACTGCTAAATTAAGCAGACACATCTATTAAGTTAACACAGATATCAAAGCAAAAGCATCACTATCAATTAAAAAATACCAGAAAGCCTGGGACCGATAACTTCTAACCTTTGTAAAATAGTAATCTCCATTATTTATAATTTTTTACTACACAAAGTTCTGACTAACCAGCATAAACTAAATGATTGTTATATATTAAAGAGTCATTTATCCGTGTGGTTTGTAGAGAATTTGATAAGTACAAATTAGACATTTAGTCTAAAATATTTTTTAATTTCACTTATTTTAGTCCAAAAATTTATTTTTAGACAAAATACTTGTAAAACCACCTTAACAGTATTAAGATGCATCACACATAAAACATAACAAAACAAAGCTACTACAATGAAAGCACAAACCTTATATGAAAAACTGTGGAATAGCCATATTGTCCAAGAACAGGCTGATGGTACAGTTTTACTTTATATTGACCGCCATCTTGTACATGAAGTAACCAGTCCGCAGGCTTTTGAGGGACTGAAACTTGCTCACCGTCCGCTCTGGCGTGAACAAAGCATTGTGGCCACTGCTGACCATAACACCCCGACCGATCACTGGGATGAAGGAATTACTGACCCGATATCCAAACTTCAGGTCAATACACTGGATAAAAATATTCGTGAATTCGGTGTAGAGAAATATTATCCATTTAAAAATATCAATCAGGGTATTGTGCATGTTGTCGGCCCTGAACAGGGAGCAACTTTACCTGGGATGACAGTAGTATGCGGTGATTCACACACTTCTACACATGGTGCATTCGGGGCGCTTGCTCATGGCATTGGCACATCAGAAGTAGAACACGTGATGGCAACACAGTGTATTACTGCAAAAAAATCAAAAACCATGCTGATTAAAATCGATGGCACCCTCAAAACAGGTATCACAGCCAAAGATATTGCTTTATATATTATCGGGCAAATTGGTACAGCCGGCGGTACAGGCTATGCAATTGAATTTGGCGGCGAGACTATACGTAATCTTTCTATGGAAGGCCGCATGACCTTATGCAACATGGCCATTGAGGCCGGTGCCCGCTCCGGTCTGGTTGCCGTCGACCAGACAACTATTGATTATATTAAAGACCGTCATTTTGCACCTCAGGGTGAACTGTGGGATCAGGCTGTTAGCTACTGGCACACTTTAGTATCCGATGAAGGCGCACATTTTGATAAAACCTATCACTTTAATGCTGCAGATATAGAACCACAGGTAACATGGGGAACGTCACCCGAAATGGTGATTGCAGTCAATCAGCAGGTACCAGACCCGGCTGCTGAAACTGATCCAGTTAAACGGGAAGGTATGCAGCGCGCATTACAATATATGGGATTAACAGCTGGTACCCCAGTTAACGAGATTCCGGTAGATGTTGTTTTTATTGGTTCCTGTACAAACGGACGAATTGAAGACTTACGCATTGCTGCCAGTGTCGCAGAAGGACATCACAAAGCAGATAATGTAAAAAGGGTATTGATTGTGCCCGGTTCCGGTCTGGTTAAACAGCAGGCAGAAGCAGAAGGACTGGATAAAATCTTTACAGCAGCCGGTTTTGAGTGGCGTGAACCGGGCTGCTCAATGTGTCTGGCCATGAATGCAGACCGTTTACAGCCGCAAGAGCGCTGTGCCTCAACATCTAACCGGAATTTTGAAGGCAGACAGGGCAACGGCGGACGTACTCACCTGGTTAGTCCGGCAATGGCCGCTGCTGCTGCCATTGCCGGACATTTTACCGATGTGCGACAGATATAAAGTGAATAACTTGCAGTTTTAAGCCAGCACGTGCATGATAAGCATGTAGTTCTGATTGAATTTGTAAATATTTATCTTTGTTAAAGGAGTATGGTATGAAAAAAATGTTGTTAATTGCTGCAATGGTTATGGCCGTAGTTACTGGCTGCCATACAATTCACGGCGTGGGACAGGACGTCAAAGCTGGTGGTCAACACTTATCCAATGCTGCCAACAGATAATAATACAAGGATAAAATCATGAAAAAATTAATGCTTTTGAGTCTTGCTATTGTTGGTTTTCTGTCCGGTTGTCATACTATTTCCGGTGTAGGTCGCGATATTTCTGCCGGTGGTCAGGCTGTAAGTAATGCTTCTGACAACGTACGCTCAGAAATGTAACTGTATGCAAGCCCGCAAGGGCTTGCATAAAATTCAATCATAAACTACAAAATACTGAAATACCGCATGAAATCTTTTACTACTCTTACTGCTCTCGTAGCGCCTCTTGACCGCGCTAATGTAGATACTGATGCAATCATTCCCAAACAATTTCTTAAATCCATTAAACGCAGCGGCTTTGGGCCGAATGCATTTGATGAATGGCGTTATCTGGATCATGGTGAGCCAGGTATGGATAACAGTAAACGTCCGCTAAATCCTGATTTTGTGCTTAATCAGCCATGTTATCAGGGCGCGCATATTCTGCTCACACGGAAAAACTTCGGTTGCGGCTCCAGCCGTGAGCATGCTCCCTGGGCTCTGGATGATTATGGCTTCCGTGCCATTATTGCACCTTCTTTTGCTGATATCTTTTTCAATAACTGCTACAAAAATGGTTTATTACCTATTGTTCTGCCTGAAGAAATCGTTGATCTCTTATTTCACAATGTGACAGCTCACGAAGGTTATCAGCTAAATATTAATCTGCCGGAACAAACTGTTAACACGCCGGACGGAAAACATTATCATTTTGAGATTACTGAACACCGCAAACACTGTCTGCTTAACGGTCTGGATGAAATCGGACTGACATTGCAACATGCTGATGCTATCAAAGCATATGAAAATAAACATAAGCAACAACAACCATGGCTGTATCAGTCCTGACTGAATCAGAAATTTTCAATCATTTATAATCTGAAAAACTAACTGACGACTCAAAATTATCAGTCATTAATCGATAAGCAGAAAGAATAAAATGAGCAAACATATTGCGATTCTTCCCGGTGACGGTATCGGACCGGAAATCATCGGACAAACCGTACGTGTTCTGGACAAACTGATTGCAGAGGGGCTGGATGCAGATTATCAGTATGCACCATTGGGCGGAGCAGCCTATGATGAATACAGACATCCCTACCCTGAATTTACTCAGAATATCTGTCGTCAGGCTGATGCAGTATTGCTTGGCGCAGTCGGCGGCCCTCAATACGATAAACTGGAACGTTCTTTACGTCCCGAACGCGGTCTGCTGGCCATACGCAAAGACCTTAATCTTTTTGGCAATCTGCGTCCGGCAATTCTCTATCCAGAGCTGGCCAATGCTTCTACATTAAAACCGGAAGTAGTTTCCGGATTGAATATTCTTATCGTGCGTGAATTAACCGGCGATATTTATTTTGGCGAACCGCGCGGAATTCATACATTAGCTAACGGTGAACGCGAAGGTATTAACACCATGCGTTACAGTGAGAGTGAAATTCGCCGTATCGGTAAAATTGCGTTTGAAGCAGCACAAAAACGCAACAAAAAACTTTGTTCCGTCGATAAAGCCAATGTACTGGAAACAACAGAGTTATGGCGTGAAATCATTACAGAAATGAGTAAAGATTATCCTGATGTCAGCGTCAGCCATATGTACGTAGACAACGCTGCCATGCAACTGGTTAAAGCACCTAAGCAATTTGACGTTATCGTAACAGGCAACATCTTTGGTGATATTCTTTCTGATCAGGCTTCAATGCTTTCCGGCTCTATTGGTATGCTGCCTTCTGCTTCTCTTAATGAAACCGGTAAGGGCATGTATGAACCCTCCCATGGTTCTGCTCCTGATATTGCCGGTCAGAATCTGGCTAATCCGCTGGCTACTATACTTTCTTTAGCGATGCTTTTACGTTACAGCCTGAATAACGAAGATGCGGCTCAGCGAATCGAAGCAGCTGTAGGCAAAGTGCTGGCACAAGGTTTGCGGACAAGTGATATATTTGAAGAAGGTTGTACGCGTATTTCATGCAGCCAGATGGGTGATGCCGTACTTGCTGCGTTATAAGATAATTGCACATTATCATTAAATTACGTATATTAAACTTAACAGAGAATTCATATCTCTGTTAAGTTATTTTTTATATAGCTTTTTTATAATTGAAATTTGATATCTTGAGCTACCATTCCACACAACAGGCGCATACTTCATTAGCTGACTTGCCAGATGGCAGCCTGCCGGCACATCATGTTGGCTGCCCCTGCTGTGGTCTTTCTCTGTCTATTCCTTCGCTGACTCCCGGCGAATATGCTCATTGCCCCCGTTGCAGGCAGCATCTGGTCCGAATTGAACATCATCCACTGGATACGCCAACAGCTTATGCTATTGCTTCATTAATTATCATGTTAATTGTGTATACACAGTTATACATGAGCATAGATTTACTTGGCATACATGTAGAACTAACTATTCCGTATATGGTTGAGACACTGGCTCAGCAGGATTATTCTTTGCTGGCAGAAGTCATGTTCCTGTTAACTTTCGGTTCGCCGATACTGTTTCTGTTATTGTGTCTGTATGTATACACAGGTTTGCGCTACCGGCAGATATTACCCGGTATGCTATACGCTACCCGTACACTGGTTCGTTTGCGCCACTGGATTATGGTCGATGTATTTTATATTGCCACTTTGGTAGCTTATATCAAAATCAGTGGTATGGCACAAATTCATTTCGGATTTGCTTTCTGGCTGATGATGGTACTGGCCATTTTACTTATCCGCACTTCTCAGGGTGTACCTGAACACTGGATTTTTTATCAGATACAGCGCCTTACCGGCAATGATCCTGTTTTACAGAACAATGGTTCTGACACCATTAACTGTAATTACTGTCTTTTTGAGCAGCCAGCCAGCCTGAATGTATGCAGCGTCTGCGGTTCATATCTGAGCCGCCGTAAACCGTTAAGTCTGAGCATTAGTATGGCCTTTCTGCTGGCAGCCATTATTTTCTATATACCGGCCAATTTATTGCCGATGATGATAACCCGCTCGCCGGGCACCAATCTCTCCAGTACCATTCTTGATGGTATAGAATACATGTGGAATGATGGTGACATTTTAATTGCAGTTGTTATATTCAGTGCCAGTATGGCCATTCCCATATTGAAAATTATTTCTATGCTGGTTTTACTGTATTCTGCTGCCTACCGGCCATTAATGTCTGCACACAAATTAACCATACTCTACCGTATTACCGAATCAATCGGACGCTGGTCAATGATTGATATTTTTGTTGTTATCATTCTCATGTCGGCATTTTCCACACCACTGGCCAATGTAACCCCTGGTGCCGCCACTATTTATTTTTGTGCAGTTGTCATCCTGACCATGGTTTCTGCACTGAGTTTCGACCCGCGTTTACTCTGGGATGAAGCAGTACAACAAAGAAAACACCATAAACCTCATTATAAAAACAGCAGTAAAAGGCATTCTCATCATGAGTCAATCTGATAATCAGACGCCGCAGGCAACTGCCACTATAAAACGTAACCCACCCTTCAACGTACTGGTATGGATTATTCCGGTACTGGCATTATTAACCGGTGCATGGCTGCTTTTTCAGCATCTGCGCCATACAGGGCCGGAAATTACTCTGTATATAAAAGATGCTGACGGGCTTGAAATTAACACGACTACCATTAAAGTTATGAATGTCACCGTCGGTAAAGTTACTGCAATCAGAATCAGCCCAGATGAAAAAGGCGTACAAATCAAAGCGCAGATGACAGCTGACGTCAAAAATATGCTACGCAAAGACACTCAGTTCTGGATTGTTAAACCACGTATAGATCAGAGTGGTATTACCGGTTTGAATACCTTAGTTTCCGGTTCATATATCGCTTTTACTCCGGGGCACAGCAAAGAAAGAGCAGAAACATTTACCGTAGCTGATTTACCTCCTGTTACTGCCATATCGCAAAGTGGTATGCGTTTGCGTCTGAAAGGCCACAGTGACAAGCTGCTTAATCCGGGCAGCCCGGTACTTTACGGAGATATCAGTGCCGGACAAATTGAAAAAGCCTATTTTGACCCTAAAGACAACAGCGTACATTATCAGGTCTACATCAATAGTCCGTATGACAGCCTGATAGGCGACAAGGTTAAATTCTGGCTGCAAACAGGTCTTCAGGTTACTGCTACAGGCGGCGGTGTACATATTGATTCTGCCCCCATACCCGCACTGCTCTCCGGTGCAATCGTATTCAAAACCATGTTTGAAGGTAAAGGCAATCCTGTTGCCAACAACACAGAATTTACTCTCTACAATAGCGAACGGGAACTGGATAACCTGCCGACAAATCGTGCCCAATACTATGTTGTATTCTTCCAGCAATCTGTACGCGGCCTGAGCGTTGGTGCTCCGGTAGAATATCAGGGTATTAATATCGGTTCTGTTGCAGATGTACCATACTTTGCCCCGAATGACAGCCATAAACTCTTCCAGCATGGCTGGATACCAGTTCGTTTGCGTATTGAACCAGGACGTATGGAAATAAATGCCGGCAAACAGGATGATAAAATCTGGCAGCAGCAAATCCAACAGGCACTTAATCTGGGTTTATCTGCATCTCTGGAAAAAGACAATCTGATTACTGGTAATCAGTATATTAGTTTATCTCAGGCACAAGCGGGAGAATCACTGTTTAAACCAGTAGCACAATATCAGGGATATACCGTTATCAGCAGCACCCATACCGGACTTGATATGATCCAGAATCAATTGACTGCACTATTAGCCAAAATGAATAAGCTGCCTATAGAAAACACCATGAAACAGCTCGATATGACACTGGCGCAATTAAAAACGACTCTGGCCAGTGCAGACCGCTTGTTGTCACAAAATAAAACTCAGCAACTACCTGCTGAGCTGGCGGCTACTCTGAAAGAATTACGGACTACATTACAAGGTGTATCCAGCACCTCACCTCTATATGGTGATATTCAGCAAACCCTGAAAAGTATTGACAGCACCCTGAAAGATGCACAGCCAACACTGAAAACACTGAAACAACAACCCAATGCCCTGATTTTTAACCGTCGCGGGCATGATCCAGAACCAAAAGGAGCCAGATAATGAAAATTTTGTTACCACTTGTCTGTGCTGTCAGTCTGACGCTTGGTGCATGTGCCGGTAATCCGGTTACCTACTATCAGCTACCCGGTAGTAACTATCAATTGCCGGCCGGCAGCCAGAGAATTCCGGTACAACTTAAAGTAGTACTGGCTGAACGCCTTAATCAGGGAAATTTAGTTTATCAGGACAGTCCGACAACTCTGCACTTTGCTCAGCAGCATCTATGGGCTGATGATCTTGGCGGTGAAATTAGTCAGACTCTGGCCAATGAACTTAATAAACAAAGTATTCGCTATCTGTTTACTCCTGAAAATAAATCCAAAACCACACTAACTGTATATATTCAGTCTTTTCAAGGTAGCTATGATGGTTATATCTACATCAGTGGTTACAGCAGCTGGCAGGGTATTAATAATGAACGTGGTCAGAATTTTAATGTCCGGCTACCTCAGCAGGGCAATGGCTACAATAATATGGTGCATGCTCTGGCACAAGGGCTCAGTAGTGTTGCCAAAAGCATAGCTCCATATAATTAATCGTTAATCCGGGTATATAAATTTTTTACCCGGATTGTTAAACTAACTGAATCAAAGCTTCAATTTCTTTGCAGATTAATTTTTGATTAACATAAAAACTATAGAAATAATCAATACTGCTTCCGAATTCAATCGATTGATGTTAATTCAAAAATTTAATTTATTATTAACATCAGATTTTTTTGAGTTACTCAATTATCAGAAATTGCTAAACGTTTTAATATTCAGTAACAGCTATTGAATCAGCAGACAGAATATAAATTAAAATTATATTAAATATTTATAAATATATTAATATTACTATTTATTCGATCGTACAGTCTTATTTTTAATACCCAATAATTATTCTACTTGACAACAAATCAACTGAAAATGATAATGGCGCCGCTTTTGCAATTAATATTTAAATTCTAAGAGGTGGCAAAATGCCTGTAGTTAACACTTTATCTTAATGCCGGCACGGTATATTCTATCTTATTGTCGTTTCGCTTTTTTTATAAAGCCTCTACTTTTCAGTTCAATCTATAGATCTTTGCCTTGTCGGTTTTCCCTAATTTTCCGGAGAAAACAAAATGACAACGGACACTTATATTCAAAATTTAGAATTAATTAAATACCCGCGTACAACACACTTAGAAAGTTCGCGTTTACAGTCTGGTGATATTGAACATGGTCAGCAACCTTATCATCAATTAGCCGGACAATATATTGTAGTAGAAGAAAAACTTGATGGTGCTAACTGTGCAATCAGTTTCTCTAAGAGTGGTGAACTTTTATTGCAATCACGCGGTCATTATTTGACAGGAGGCAGTAGAGAACGCCAATTTAATTTATTTAAACACTGGGCAACTGCACATGAAAGCTGGCTGTTAGAACGCTTAGAAGATCGCTATATTATGTATGGTGAGTGGTTGCATAAAAAACATGCAATTTTTTATGATGCATTACCACATTATTTTTGTGAATTCGATATTTGGGACAGACATAATAATCATTTCTTATCGACACACAAACGCCATCAATTACTCATAAATGGCCCTGTTCTGTCTGTTCCGGTATTGTATTCTGGTATAGCGCCGGAAAAATTATGTGACTTACTGACACTTGTTAAATTTTCTTTAGCCAAATCAAAAAATTGGCGGGTTTGTTTTGAGAAAATCGTCGCTCAGGAAAAATTTGATTTAATAAAAGCATGGAAACAGTGCGATAACTCCGATTTTATGGAAGGATTATATTTAAAAATTGAATCGGAAAATACGACAACCGGTCGTTTAAAATGGGTCAGACAGGATTTTGTTCAATCCATATTAGATTCTGGTCAGCACCACTCAGAACAACCATTTATTCCCAACCAATTAGCTGAAAAAGTTGAGCTTTATACGCCACAACTAACCATCAACTGGAATAAGGAATTTTTATCCGGAGATGATTTATGAGTTATTCACAATTACAACAGGAAATTGCCTATAGTATTAGCAAAGATAATTTTGATCAGTGGCTAAACTGCATACCTGAACTGAATAAATTAATTACCACGCCTCAAGATCTATATTACCATGGTGAAGGTAATGTCTGGATTCACACTCAAATGGTACTAAGAGCATTAATTGCGCAAGATGAGTTTGCAAAATCCGCTCCTGAAGAGCAGTTTATATTATTCATGACTGCTTTGTTACATGACATTGCCAAGCCAGAAACGACAATAATCGATGAGATTAGCGGACGAATTTCACAACCAAGACATTCAAAAAAAGGTGAAATAAGCAGTCGAATATTATTATGGCGCCTGGGTATTCCGTTTGAATTAAGAGAAAAAATCTGTCGGATTATACGTGTCCATCAGGTACCGTTTTATGCATTAAGTGACAATATCAGAAATAAATCACCAGAATGGTTAATCCATTGCCTATCCTGGGAGCTGCCAGTCTGGATGCTGTGTATGCAAGCAAAAGCTGATATACAGGGTCGTATTTGCGCTGATAAAAACAGAATACTTGATGAAGTTGAGCTCTTTAAACAATTAGCATTTGAAGAAAAATGTTTATATCAGCCGCGGCAATTCATAGACGATTACACTCGGATACAATATTTTCGCGGTGCCAATGTTTGGCCTGATTATGCTTTGTACCCACAGAAAGGAGCTAAAGTTATTTTAATGTCGGGCTTGCCTGCATCAGGTAAAAATGGCTGGGTAAACAAATATAAACCAACTTTACCGGTAGCTTCTTATGATGACGCCAGAAATCAGCTTAAATTAAAGTACGGTCAAAATGAAGGATTAGTAATTCAAGCTGTATTGGCCAAAGTAAAGCAATATTTAAGAGATAAACAGCCATTCATCTGGAATGCAACTCACCTATCTCAGGATATGCGCCAAAAAGCATTAAATTTACTTTATGCCTATCATGCTGAGGTTGAAATTGTTTACCTTGAACAATCTGAAAAAACATTATATCAGCGCAATTCAAGCCGGAATACCAGTTTGCCTAATAAAAGAATTAAACAAATGTTTTCTAAATGGGAAGTACCGTTACCGACCGAAGCGCATAAGGTAACTTATTTAATAAATAGAAACTGAATGTAACTGACACAAACTATGATGGGCTCTGTAGAGCCCCATCATTAATCAATATTCATTTATATTTTAAACTATTTTCTTTAAAGCTCACTGATATCAGTCATTGGTAAAATTCATATTATTCCATAACTTTATGAAGGTAATAATTACAGAGATATATTTAAATTATAATCTACACATCATCATCGACGATCTGAACTCTGTAAGAATTTCAACTTTCAGACAACTTTATATCTGATAACAAATAAGCTCTCTCTGTAGTAAGTACAACAAAATCGCACCAATATCAGCATAAATTTATTCGCCAGATAGTCAGAAAGTTTTATAATAAAAAAAATTCTGTCCTAAAAAATTATGAAATTCATACCTCTTTCCCTTATTGCTTTCTTTCTGCTCAGTGCATGCAGTGTTGGTATGCCCTCCAATGTATCAGTCGGCATTGGTGGTGGTAATCACAATTTTGGTCTAGGCACCTCAATTAATTTCCCGATTAAAACCAAACCGTTACCATCAGAACCACCAGTTATTGCCGGTACAGAATCACCCAATCAGCCGACAAAAACACCTACCTCAAAAAAGCAGCCACAAAATAAGTAGAAATATTTTTTCTAATCAGTTAGTTAACAACATTATTTATTTTGATATCAATTCAGCGTATCAGGCTTATTGCATCAGTATTTTGCTTATAAACGGTAATTTTTCTGATAAAACTGGTAAATTTATAACCATATCAAAGCATCTGCGACAAAAACAGGCTAACCGCCAGACAAATTATGCCTAAACCGTATAAACCGTGCTAAACTCAAGAGCAAAATTATTTCGATATTTAAAAAGTAAGAGTAAAACCTATGGCTGGTAATACTTTCGGACAAATCCTTACTGTTACCACCTTTGGTGAAAGCCATGGTGCTGCACTTGGTTGTGTCATAGACGGGTGTCCGCCGGGTCTGGAACTGAATGAATCCGATATTCAGCCTGATCTGGACAGACGTAAACCAGGTACCAGCCGCCATGTGACTCAGCGCCGAGAAGCAGATACTGTTGAGATACTTTCCGGAGTATTTGAAGGAAAAACTACCGGCACACCAATAGGTTTGTTAATCAGAAATACTGATCAGCGCAGTAAAGATTATAGTAATATTGCTCAAAGCTTCCGTCCCGGACATGCGGATTATACCTACTGGCATAAATACGGTATCAGAGATTATCGTGGCGGCGGACGTAGTTCAGCACGAGAAACAGCTGCCAGGGTTGCAGCCGGCGCAGTAGCAAAAAAATGGTTACGGCAGCATTTTAATACTGAAATTATTGCCTATATCACCCAAATTGGTGAAAAGAAAATCTCTTTTGAAGATTATTCCTATATAAATAATAATCCTTTTTTTATCGCTAATCAAAGCCAGATTGAAGAACTGGAACAATATATGGATAGCATACGCAAAGCATGTGATTCCATAGGAGCCAAACTGCATGTTACCGCCAGCCACGTTCCTGTCGGATTAGGTGAACCGGTTTTTGATCGTCTTGATGCAGATATCGCTCATGCCATGATGGGCATTAATGCAGTCAAAGGTGTTGAAATTGGTGCAGGTTTTGGATGTATATACCAAAAAGGCAGCGAACATGGAGATGAATTAACACCGGAAGGATTTCAGTCCAATAACGCCGGGGGTATCCTCGGAGGCATTAGTAGCGGTCAGGATATACATATTAATCTGGCTATTAAACCCACCAGCAGCATTGCCACTCCGCGCCATTCTATAGATATTCATGGTCAGCCGATTATACTGGCTACCCACGGTCGTCACGATCCTTGCGTCGGACTGCGCGCAGTACCAATTGCAGAGGCGATGCTTGCCCTGGTACTTATGGATCATGCTTTGCGCCAGCGTGCGCAAAATGCAGACATTCACGTAGAAACACCTGATATTGCTCATTATTTATAACATGAAGCTTAATTCTGAATATTAATTTTGATAGCCATAATTGTTAAGTTATCACTAAAAATCGGTGAATTAATTTAATATCAATTCACTGAAATGGCCATAAACCCACAAGGAAGTAACCTTATGAGTCAAGAAACTGCTTTGGGTGCAGCACTGAAATCAGCTGTACAAACCATGAGCAAAAAAAAGCAAACAGATATGATTGCCGAACATATCTATCGTAAATATGATGTATTTAAACATTTTAAACCCTTGGCGATCGGCATTGATCAGGATTTAGTTACCGCATTACCCCAATACGATCCGACCCTTATTGCCCGCGTTCTGGCTAATCACTGTCGCCGGCCAAGATATATCAAGTCTCTGGCCCGCGGAGGAAAGCGTTTCGATTTAAATAATCGCTTCAAAGGTGAGGTTTCACCGGAAGAACAGGCAATTGCCAAACAGCATCCCTGCATGCAGACAGCTAAGCCGGCAACAGGAGCTGAAGCTGCTGTAACTGAGGCGACCATTGCTACTTGCGCGGATTCAGAAAATAATCAAAGTTCCGGCGAAGAACAAACACCAAACTGATATCTACAGATACACGAGCCTTAGGCTCGTGTTTTTAATTTTATGCTATTTGATAGCCACTGCCATCTCAATCACAGCCCGCTAATAGAAAATCTGGCACAAGTGCTGCAACAGGCTAGTGATAAACATATCAGCCACTTTCTTGTACCGGCCACTGCGCCAGCTGACTGGCTGACAACTATCCGGCTGGCAGAAACTTATCCCTGCATTTATGCCGGAATAGGCATCCATCCCTGGTATACCGCCAATTATAATGATTCTGCACTGAATCAACTTGAATTCCTATTAGAAGCACATCCTCACACAATAATGGGAGAGATTGGTCTGGATTTTGCACGCGCGCATAACGAAGCAGAAAAAAATTTACAAATTAATTGTTTTGAGTCCCAGTTATTACTGGCAAAAAAAATGCGGCGCCCAGCCATTATTCACCATGTTCATGCTACCGGTACATGTTTACAGAGTATTAAACGTTGCCATTTTACTTATGGAGGCATTGCTCATGCCTTTTCAGGCAGCATACAGGAGGCTCAGGCTTGGATAAAGCATGGTTTCCTCATTGGTATCGGTTCTTTGCTTTTACGAACACAGGCCAAAAAAATTCGGCATATAGCTGAAAAACTTCCTTTACAGCACATGGTAATTGAAACCGATGCACCCTATATGTCCCCTCATCCTCAGCAGAAAAACAGCCCTGATAATTTGCGTCAGATTGCTGAAATTATAGCTAGCTTACGCAACTGTCACTGGGAGGATATTGCTACTATTACCAGAAAAAACATGTTTAAAATCATTCATTAAAATTTCATATACCTATTTTACTCTATTTGAATATATATTTTTAAACACAATTCAATTTAGTCAGAGACTTATTTAATAGTTAATACAATTCTTTGATTTAAATACAGCTTACATTTAAAAACCTGCCAGTTTTCATGACTGAAAACTGGCAGGTTTTAGGCTCTTTTAAACAGTTAAAACAAAGGAATCACTTTTCCCCGGCATTGACACCTTAGTTTAAAAATTAATTTGTGCGCTAATATTATAGCGACGTCCATCCAGGGTACGACCATAATCTTTCTGATCTACTCTTTTATCAAGAATATTGTATATACCACCACTTAAAACGAAATCTTTGTTTGGTTTGAATACCAGCCCGGTATCGACAAAACCATATGATGGTTTACCAATTGCCATAGAAGTTCGTGACAAATAATCTGAAGTTCTGCTGCGGTAATTCCATCTTGCCCATGCAGAGAGTTTTTCAGTCGCATTCCAGTTAAGTGTTGTATTGAACATATTTTTTGGCATTTCATTTAATGGCTTACCACTAAACTGACCGCTTTTCTGTTCACTATGTGTATAGGTATAATTAGCAGACCAGTCCACTTTTGGTGTTATTTTCCAGGCAAATGTTGCCTCTATACCGCGTAAAACTGCTTTATCCACATTTTCCCGCTGACTGATAAAATCAAAATACTCATTGCGCCAAGAACAGGCATTTGAACCGGCATCCCCCTGACAGGTACGTACTTCCGTTATTTTGTTTTTAAATTTTGTGTAGTAAGTAGTTAAACCGGCAGAAAGATTACGGTTATTATCCCAGTTAAAACTGATTTCGAAATTATCTGATTTTTCCGGTTTAAGATTCGAGTTACCCACAATAATTCCTTTAGAATACCCGCCTCCGGTTTCCTGCCCCCAGCCACTACTTGCTGCACGTAGCGCAGGTGCTTTATATCCACGAGAATAACCACCTTTAATTATCCATTGATCATTAGGTGTCCACACACCATAAAGTTTTGGGGTTATTTCAGTGCCATAATTTTCATCATGATCCAGCCGTGCTGCACCAGTCAAGGCAAATTTCGGCAAGATACGCCATTCGTCTTGCCCGAAAATTGCCCATGAATCACGTTCCAGATGAGTTAAGCGCCGCCCGTTAATAACAAGCTGGTTACCCGTATCATTCAGTTCTTCCCGCTGCCATCTGCCACCTACACTGAGCGTATGTTTATTCAGGCGATACTGAGTTTGGGTATTAAAAATGGTATTTTTTTCATGCATATCACGTGACGGATTATTATTTTCCTCACGCTGAATATATGTCTGAGTATCAATTTTATCGTAGTAGCCACGATGAGTAATGCTATACTGATTACGATCATACAGAGTGTAATCATCAGTAGGAACTCTCCCTCTGCTTGGTTTAGGATCGATGGTTTTGCCTACTCTGCCATTACGATTTTGTAAACTGCGGTTTACTTCGAAATCAACTGTATTTTTATCATCCGGTGTCCAAGACAGCATCAGATTACCGTTGCGCATACGCTGCTGTTTATATCCCCCAATAATATTGTCTTCTTGACGATGGGAATACCCGACATTGGCCCGAATGCCTAATTTATCCTGAATTAGCGGACCGGACACATAAATGCTGCTTTGCAATGTATTCCCGCTATTACTGTGCTGTTGTATGGTTGCATCTGTTTTAACTGAACCAGTCCAGTCTGCAGCTGTTTTTTTGGTAATAATATTAATCACCCCGCCCATTGCATCTGATCCATATAATGCTGAAGCAGGACCGCGGATCACCTCAATGCGCTGAATAGCTGAAATTGGCGGCATCCAGCCCTGTTCAATTCCCGGGCCATCTGAATTAGGACGAACCCCGCGCGAATTTACCCGTTTGCCATCTATCAGCAGCATGGTATAACCACTGGACATACCACGGATACTGATATCCTTAGTACTTCCGCCACCAGTTACCACCACACCCGGGACATCCTGCAAAGCATCTGTTACATCATGATATTCTTTAGTTTCAAGCTCTTTAGCATTGATTACAGTAATTGAAGCGGCTGCTTTTTTTGCCTGTTGTTTAAATCCGGAAGCTGTTACCACCACATCATCCAATTCTGCCTCTGCAGCATATAAAGGAGATATCAGTGAAGACAATAATGCCAGTGAAAAAGAATGATGAATCAGTTTACGCATATAACAACAAACCTCTGACGATTGCATTTCAATAAAAAATAAAATAATTATTATTAAATTAAATGATAATAGTAATCATTATTTAATTTAACATATATATACATAAAATGCATCTGATTTATTGACAAATGCAAAAAAAACATACCATCTGAATTAGTTTGCTGTATGCATATACGCAACACAATGACTGCCGAACGAATAAATGCTTTTTGATCTACCCAAATAATAGTGATAGATGTTCTTAATTAAAAAGCAGGCAAATAAAAATCCCTGAAATGTAATTCAGGGATTTTAGTATATGGCGGAGAGTAAGGGATTCGAACCCTTGATACAGGTTTTGCCCGTATACTCCCTTAGCAGGGGAGCGCCTTCGACCACTCGGCCAACTCTCCGTTGAGAAGAGCGCACTATACCCGATGAACGCCAGGATGTCAAATAAAATCCGCGAAGAAATAGCTTAAAATAGAGTTTTAATGGCTAACACTATAGTAGAAAAAGAATTTTTCTTTACATCAAAAAACTGTAAACAGGCATATCTCTGAGCCTGATTAAAATAATTGTATTAGATCCGGATATTTTCATATTAAGTATGAAAGCAGATTTTAATCCGATTGATCTTCTTAACCGTATTTTGATATAGCCGAATTCTATTGATCTTTATTTAACTGTCACCTTGATAAATAACTGTTCTACCCAAGCCCTTATCAATAAAATTCGAATGTAAATTACCCTTTTCTCATACACTGCCTACGGTATAATATAAAGTTTGACAATCTGACCAATCTGATGGCTGGTAGAATTATTGTTTGTACTATTTATCGCATAACAAGATGAAATTTAAAAATTCTGGAGACCTGCATGAGTGCAATTATTGACATCTTTGCGCGTGAAATACTTGATTCACGCGGTAACCCTACAGTTGAATGTGATGTTCTGCTTGAATCCGGGGTAATGGGCAGAGCTGCTGTACCTTCCGGCGCCTCTACCGGTGAAAAAGAAGCATTGGAACTGCGTGATGGCGATAAACAGCGTTATTTGGGCAAGGGTGTGCTACAGGCCGTAGAAAATGTTAATAATGAAATTGCACAAGCACTTATCGGTATTGATGCCAGCGAACAAAGCTATATTGATCAGATTATGATTGATATGGATAGTACTGATAATAAGGGTCGTCTTGGAGCCAATGCCATGCTGGCAGTTTCACTGGCTGTTGCTCGTGCAGCAGCTGAGGATGCCGGCTTGCCTTTATATCGTTATATTGGCGGCGCCGGACCAATGTCTATGCCCGTTCCGATGATGAACGTGATTAATGGCGGTGCACATGCAAATAATAGTCTTGATATTCAGGAATTCATGATTATGCCGGTAGGCGCTGAATCTTTCCGTCAGGCATTACGCTGTGGTGCCGAGGTCTTCCATCATTTAAAAAAATTATGCAATGATAAAGGTATGTCTACCAGTGTGGGAGATGAAGGCGGTTTCGCACCTGATTTAGCCAGCCATGAAGAAGCTATCCGGCTGATTCTGTCTGCGGTAGAAGCCGCCGGCTATGTTCCGGGCAAAGATATCGTACTGGCTCTGGATTGCGCCTCCAGCGAATTTTACAAAGACGGTCATTATGAATTAACCGCAGAAGGTCTGAGTCTGACCAGTGCCCAATTCGCCGACTACTTAACTGAACTGGTTAACAAATACCCTATCGTATCTATTGAAGACGGTATGAGTGAGCATGACTGGGAAGGCTGGAAACTTCTGACTGAACGTCTGGGTAAAAAAGTACAGCTGGTTGGTGATGATCTGTTTGTTACCAATCCGGCTATTTTAAGCGAAGGTATAGCTCAGGGTCTGGCTAACTCACTTCTGGTTAAGGTCAATCAGATTGGTACATTGTCCGAGACACTTAAAGCGGTAGATTTAGCCAAACGCTCAGGCTATACCAGTGTAATGAGTCACCGCTCCGGCGAAACTGAAGACAGCACTATAGCTGATCTGGCCGTAGGTACAAACTGTATGCAAATCAAAACGGGTTCTCTTTCTCGCTCAGACCGTATTGCAAAATATAATCAGTTACTGCGTATTGAAGAGGAACTAGGTTCTGCTGCCTACTATCCGGGTAAAAAAGCCTTTTATCAGCTTAGTTAATCCTTTTCAGGAATATATGGGCAAATAAAATGAAATGGGTAACCTGGATACTGTTATTCGCACTGGTCGGTTTACAATACGATTTATGGATGGGTCATGGCAGCTGGAAAGACATGTGGAAGTTAGAAAACGATGTCTTAGAGCAGAATAGCAGTAATGAAGCACTAATACAGCGAAATCGCGCCTTGACTGCCGAAATCAAGGATCTTGCCGAAGGCAAGGATGCAATTAACGAAATGGCACGGAATAAACTGGGTTACATACAGGAAGGAGAAGTGTTCTATCGCTTTGTTCCTTCCGGTACTTTCATAACTACAAACAACAATCAGGAAAATACTTCATCTCGACGATAACTCTGATACTAATATTTCATAAACCAGCAATTTTTAATGATAAAAACTGCTGGTTTTATTTTATATCAACAATTTGCCCTGTTTTTTTGATTTGGAATCAATTATTTTTTATAGTTTAAAACCAGGTTGTATCAATACCACAGCTATCAAATTTTTACGCACTATATCAGACTGCATTTAAAAGAGTCATAGCCAATATATTAATCAATTAGTATGATGATTCTACAGATAAACAAGTGTGCTTAATCTGTTCTGGCATCAAAGGTAAATATATGATTTCTATCCATAAAGAAAATTATGGTTTAAATGTCGTACTGTATAACGAATTTACGCTGGAAGACTTTCATCAGCTGGAAGAAGCTCTGTTAACAGCTATTGAACATATTCATTTACCTAATCTGTTACTGGACCTGAGTCAGATGAAAGATTTCACTATAGATATGGCTTTAGAACATCTTAGATTTCTACGTCAGCACGCTCATGATTTTGGCTGCACTGCTATTGTCGTTGACGATATTTGGATTCGTATAGGTATACGTCTTGCTAATTTATTAACCTTGCAGCGCCCCAGGTATTTTAGTGATACAGCTACAGCACAAAAATGGTTGGAACAGTATACACAGAATTCAAGTGTTATCAGGAATAATTAACCGCTTTAGTTATCAGTAAGCTCACTTAATATATTTACCTGATAAAACCAGGAATGATTTTATTTAAATTTAATTATTTTAAAGCTGACTGAGCCAACCGGAAATAGTTTCAGCCAGTATTTCCGGCTGTTCCAATGGCAGCATATGCCCGCTATTTTCGATTATTTTCAGACTAGCCTGTGGTATAAACTCTTGCAACTCCTTGGCTTCATCAATAGAGCGCATCTGATCTTGTGCAGCAGCAATAATCAAAGTCGGGCAGGAAATTTTCTGACCTGTCGGAGTTTTACGATTTAACAAAGATTGTCTGCTTAACACATCAAAACCCAAACGTTCACTCATTTGCCGGATTCTGCTGATCATCTCTTGATTATTTTGATTATCAGGTCGCAACGTCTGAATTATAGCTTTATGCCCCAAACCACGAAAATTTAGATGCTGCTGAATTTGTAAAGTATTTTGTTTTGCTGCGTATTGCTGTGGTGTATCCTCACGCAATGAAGTAGCAATTAAGACAAGGGCAGCAACCCGCTGCGGATACTGGGCGGCCAGCGTTCTTGCAACATAGCCGCCAAGCGAAAAACCAATAAGCACAAAACGTTCAGGAGCAGAAACAGCAATATTTTTTGCCATAGCAGCAATACTGTCTCCATTTGCCAGTGATGCACATAATACCGGCTGGGATTCAGCCAAATTAGCTTTCATATCATTCCATAATGTTTCATCGAGCATAAAACCAGGAATGCATACCCAAGGTAATATTTCTTTCATCTTAATATTCTCAATAGAGCAAACCACTGGTCTGATATTTTATAACAGTTTACCAATCAGCCAAATTAATGTTTGCAATTAGTTTGCTGCCAATTTAAAACCTATTTAACTAATTCCACTGTTATTTAATATTTTTACATTTACATTGACTTAACCAACCTTATCCAGCAAAATTAAATCACTACATATATTATTTTCCAATGACATTGAGAAATATTATGCCAAATACATTTACCTTAACCAGTCCTGAATTTAAAAATGGCGATACTGTTGACTCCTCTTATCAAAGTGATCGTGATAACCAGTCTCCTGCTTTAATTTGGGAAAATGCACCAGCTGAAACCAAAAGTTTTGCAATTCAATGCCATGATCCCGATGCCCCTACAGGAGGTGCAGGTTGGTGGCACTGGATGGCGATTAATCTGCCAAAAAACTTAACTGAACTGAAAAGAAATGCTGGTGCAGAAGGCGGGCAGAATTTACCTGCTGGAACACGTCAGCTACGTAACGAGACCGGAACTTTAGGTTACTCGGGTTTTTATCCGCCAGAAGGTCATCCGCCCCATCGTTATATTTTTACTGTTTATGCTCTGAATACCGATAAAATTGATTTACCCGAGGATGCAACTACTAGTTATGCGGGTTTTGTAGTGAATAGTCATGCCATTGCCAAAGCCTCAGTAATGGTTCACTATGGCCGCTAAATTCATAATGTAAATCAGGCTAAATAATAAAAAAGAGGTTGTCCAATTTGGGACAACCTCTTTTTTTAAGCTTCATTTAATCTTCAACCGGTTTTTCTTTAGAAACTTTATCAATCAAATGCGAAATACTCATACCTCGTTCAAGTGAGTCATCATAAATGAACGTCAGCTCAGGTGTACGGAATAAAGTTATTCGACGAGCCAGTTCGCTACGCAAATAACCCTTAGCATGTTCCAATGCTTCTTCGGTTACAGCACGGGTACTATCATCCAGCACAGTGTAATAAATAGTAGCATGACTATAATCGCGGGTTACTTCTACTTCATTAATTGTAATAAAACCGGCACGCGGATCTTTGAGACCAACACGCACAAGTTCGGCCAGTTCACGCATAATCTGCTCTTTGACACGATCCTGACGAGCATAACCACGCTGAGGTTTACGCATAATCATTCCTTTCTGTGATCAGGCCAGTAAATTCAGGCAGCCGGAAACTTCTCTGGCTGCCTGTTATACCCTAAATCATTTTAAAGCTTACGGGCAACTTCAACCACTTCAAAGACTTCCAGCTGATCACCTTCCATAATTTCATTGAAGTTTTTCAGCATCAGACCACATTCGAAGCCTTGACGTACTTCCTTAACATCATCTTTAAAGCGTTTTAATGAAGCCAGTTCACCTGTATGCACAACCACATTATTACGAATTAACCGAACATGAGAATCACGCTTGATTAAACCATCGGTTACCATACAGCCGGCGATATTACCCACTTTTGATACGTTAATAACCTGACGAATTTCTACTGTACCAATCACATTTTCTTTTTGCTCTGGTGCCAGCATACCGCTTAAAGCTGCCTTCACATCATCAATAGCATCATAAATGATATTGTAATATCGGATCTCAATACCTTCATGTTCAGCCAGCTTACGAGCAGTGGCATCAGCACGTACATTAAAGCCGATGATGACTGCGCCAGAGGCGATAGCCAGATTCACATCAGATTCTGTCACACCACCTACACCACTATGCAATACATCAACCCGTACTTCATTAGTAGACAGTTTACGTAAACTACCTGCTAAGGCCTCATAAGAACCCTGAACATCTGCTTTAATAATAATCGGCAAGCTTTGCGCCTGATTTTCACCCATGTTGTTAAACATGTTTTCCAGTTTGGCAGCCTGCTGTTTAGCCAGTCGTACGTCACGATATTTACCCTGACGGAACAAAGCAATTTCACGTGCTTTTTTCTCATCGGCCAGTACAATAAAATCTTCACCAGCATTAGGTACGTCTGACAAGCCCAGGATTTCTACCGGGATAGACGGGCCGGCATCAGTAATGGTTTTGCCGTTCTCATCTACCATGGCACGTACACGACCAAAAGTTGTACCGGCAAGCACAACATCACCTTTACGCAACGTACCGCTTTGTACCAGCAAGGTTGCTACCGCACCACGCCCTTTATCCAGACGTGACTCGACAACAATACCTTTAGCAGCAGAATCTACAGGTGCTTTCAGCTCCAGAACATCTGCTTCCAGCAATACTGCTTCCAGCAATGCATCAATATTGGTGCCCTGTTTAGCTGAAACATCAATAAACTGTACATCACCACCCCATGAATCAGGGATGACTTCATGTGCTGTCAGTTCCTGACGAATACGTTCAGGATTGGCGCCTTCTTTATCAATTTTATTTACAGCCACCACTAAAGGTACTTTTGCAGCTTTAGCATGTGCAATGGCTTCAATAGTCTGAGGCATTACTCCATCATCAGCGGCCACCACCAGAATCACAATATCGGTAGCCTGCGCACCGCGGGCACGCATAGCAGTAAATGCTTCATGACCCGGTGTATCCAGGAATGTAATTACACCGCGCGGTGTTTCCACATGATAGGCACCAATATGCTGTGTAATACCACCTGCTTCACCCTGCACAACACGGGCACGGCGAATATAGTCCAGTAAGGATGTTTTACCATGATCTACATGCCCCATCACAGTAACCACCGGCGGACGGGGTAATTTTTCAGCCTCAGTAACGGTAGTATCTTCATCCAGAAAGGCCTCAGGATCATCAGCTGCAGCAGCCTTACCAATATGCCCCATTTCTTCTACTACAATCAGAGCAGTTTCCTGATCCAGTGACTGGTTGATGGTCACCATCATACCCATCTTCATCAGAGTTTTAATCACTTCTGCAGCCTTAACAGCCATTTTGTGTGCGAGCTCAGCAGCTGTGATGGTTTCCGGCACCAGCACTTCATGAACTACAGGTTCAGTAGGTGCCTGGAAGGCATGCTGATTCGGTTCCAGTTTAAGCTGTTTCTTACCACCTTTTTTACCACCTCGTCTGCTGCTGCGCCCCTCTTCTGAGTTAGTCGCATCTGCCGAGCGCCGGTTTTTACCACCGCGCGCTGATTTACCTTTTGGCATATCGTCTTCACGCTGATGACGCTGCTCATCTTTTTTACGCCGGCCTGTTGATTCAGACACGTTTTCTGCTGCTTTCGGTGCATTACTGCTCACCGTTTTTTTCTCAGTTGGCTTAGCCGAACGCACTTCAGCAGTTTTCTGCTCACTAACTGCTTTACTTTCTTCCTTAGCCTGCTGTTTAGCTGCTTCGCGCCGTGCCTGACGTTCCTGTTTCTGTTTCAGTAACATTTCACGATGAGCGCGCATAGCTTCAGCACGTCTGGCTTCTTCATCACGCTGAGCCTGCTCTTCAGGACTGATAATCGGCTTGGCTGCTTCAGCCTTAAGTGCAGCCAAATCAATTTTTTTCGCATTCCGGTTACGGTTGTTGCGCTTGGATTTAGACTGCTCGGTTTTGTCTGCTGCCGGTTTTTTATCAGCAGGTACTTCTGCAGGCTGAGCTGCTGCTTTCTGTTGCTGTTTCACTTCCTGTTTTACCACTTCTGTCTGCACAGACTCCACTTTAGGTTTCTGTTCGGTTTTACTGGCAGCCGCTGCTGCTTTCAGACGCGCTGCTTCTGCAGCCGCTGCCGCAGCAGATTCTTCTCTGCGTCGCGCTTCGGCCTGTTCTTCAGCAGCCTTTCTTGCCTGTTCTTCAGTCTCAGTATCTGCTGTTTTCACCGGTTCGGATTCAGGCTGGGGAAGATTTTGTTTTTCTTCTGTTTGTCTGTTTTCCTGTTCTTCCGGCGGTACAGCAATACGGCGCCGGCGGCGGGTTTCAACTTCAACACCGCCAACAGTACTTTTTTCAGCTGGTTTTTTACGATTCAGTGTGATAGTACCAGCAGACTGACTACCATTAGCCTGCTTTAAATAAACCAGCAACTGTTTCTTGTCTGCAGCTGTCAGTTTATCCGACGCTGCCTGTTTATGTACTCCGGCTTCGGCTAACTGTTCCAGCAACCTTGAAGTTGATAAATGCAGTTCCGAGGCAAATTGTTCTACAGTTATTTGATTACTCATTCGCGTACCCTCATACTTCGTCAAACCAGTGGGCGCGTGCTGCCATCACCACTTTCTTGGCGGTTTCCTCATCAATGCCTGTAATTTCAATCAGTTCATCTACTGACAATTCGGCCAGATCATCACGGGTTTTAATTCCTTCATTGGCCAGATCATGCAGCATTTCCTGATCAACACCTTCCAGATTTTTCAAATCTTCGTCCATGTGCTCTAACTGCTCTTCAGAGGCAATGGCCAGGGTTAAAATGGCATCACGGGCACGATTACGCAATTCTTCTACCGTACTTTCATCAAAACCCTCAATTTCCAGCATTTCCTGAACAGGAACATAAGCCACTTCTTCCAGGCTGGTAAAACCTTCCTGAACCAAGACCTCAGCAACGTTTTCATCAACACCCAGGTTATTGATAAACAGTTCACGTATGGCTTTATCTTCAGCCTCATGGCGTTCCTGAGCCTCATCCACAGTCATGATGTTCAGCTGCCAACCTGTTAGTTCGGCTGCCAGACGTACATTCTGTCCGCCACGCCCGATTGCCAGGGCCAGCTGATCTTCTGCCACAATCACATCAACAGAATGATGATCTTCATCTATCAGAATGCGAGTTACTTCGGCCGGACTCAGTGCATTAATCACAAACTGTGCAGTTTCTGGTGACCACAGCACAACATCAATACGCTCACCTGCTAACTCTTCGGTTACTGCATTGACACGCGAACCGCGTACGCCAATACAGGTACCCTGCGGATCAATACGTGCATCATTGGATTTCACAGCAATTTTGGCACGTAAACCCGGATCACGGGTTACTTCCTTGATTTCCAGCAAGCCGTCTTCAATTTCCGGCACTTCCATTTCGAACAGTTTTAACAGGAATTCACGCGAAGTACGTGTCAGAATAACCTGACTGCGGTTACCAATCTGATCTACCCTTAAAAACAAAGCCCGTACTCTGTCACCATTACGGAAGTTTTCGCGCGGAATCATCTGATCCCGCGGCAATAGTGCTTCCAGACGACCAATTTCCACGATTGCACCGTGTCGTTCTACACGTTTAATCGTACCCAGAACAAGGCTATCCTTACGCTGCAAAAATTCGTTTAAAATTTGTTCACGTTCTGCATCGCGAATGCGCTGCAAAATAACCTGTTTGGCTGTCTGTGCGCCGATCCGGCCAAATTCCACATTTTCGATCGGTTCTTCGTAATACTCACCAATCTGCAGGGTAGTTCCTGGAATTTCTTCCTGAATTTCTTCAATGGTTTTTTGAATATCAGGATAGGTATAATCCTCATCAGCCACAATCAGCCAGCGACGAAAACTACTGTAATCGCCGGTATTGCGGTTAATCACTACCCGAACATCCATATTTTCACGCTCAGTCTTTTTCTTTGCCGCACTGGCCAGAGCAAATTCCAGCGCGCTGAATACTACTTCTGTATCTACATTTTTTTCACTCGCCAAAGCTTCGGCCAGTAGTAAAATTTCACGACTCATTTAATTCTCCTTGCAAGCCTTTGCTTACAACAATATGAAATTTCAATTTAAAAATCAAATTCTGGTTTTAAACGCGCTTTATCAATATTCTGCCACTCTATTAAAACCGTCTTACCGGCTGCCACAGCAGCACGTTTAGCACGACGCGCTTCATTAATTTCTTCCAGGGTAATACTGATTAAATCGTTTTCATCAATACCATTAATCCGGCCAATAAAATTCTTCTGCCCGTCTATAGGCAAACGTGTTTTAATCTTGGCCAGTTGCCCGGCAAAACGCGTAAAATCTGCCGGTTTGGTTAAAGGACGGTCTAAGCCCGGGCTGGAAATTTCCAGACGCTGATAATCCACATCCTCTACAGCCAATACCCGGCTTAAATGATTACTGACTGCAACGCAATCATCCAGAGAAATACTGCCCTCCGCTTTATCAATAAAGACACGTAAATCCCCCTGAGCAGTCAGCTCATAATTAACCAGCTCATAGCCCAGACCCGGCAAAGTTTTTTCTAAAATGCCCTGAATATCCATCTGTGCTCCATAAAAACAAAAAAATGGCCTAAGGGCCATTTCTCAATAATTCGAAAAATTTCTTTATTTTAACTCATTGTTGAAAAAAAAGAAACCACCTGCCATTATTCTGAATATACACAAATACCGATTAGATCAGACATATCAATTAATTGCATTAATCGCTCAGCCTGATCACCCTCTGAAACCAGTCGTAAAAATCTCACATCCCATAAACTCTCAATAACATATTACGAAATAATGTCAACAACTTGACACCTCATTCAGCTATACTAACTGATAATGTGTCTGCATCATATCCGCAAACACAAAATACAATAACAATTAGTTATCAGTTGCTATGATTAATGAACAAAAAATTCTATAGAAACTCACACATAAGGGATTGGCTAAAGTTGACGTTAAGACTAAACTGCTCTCCCCGATCATTACAAGAGGTAAATAAATGCGTAAACAGTTTTCTGCCAATACCGCAATGACACTGGCTGCATTGGGTATTGTTTACGGCGACATTGGAACCAGTCCTCTGTATGCCTTAAAAGAAAGCTTCCGCGCTTCTACAATCGCTCCCACAGAAGCTAATGTATTGGGCTTTGTTTCTTTGATTGTATGGTCATTACTCCTGATCGTTACTCTGAAATATGTTCTGTTTATTCTACGAGCCGACAATAATGGTGAAGGCGGCGTTGTTGTACTGATGCAGCAGGCAATGCAGCATCTTAAGGGTAAACCCGTATGGATTGTGATGATGATGGGGCTTACTGGCACCGCCCTTTTTTACGGTGATGCCATGATTACACCAGCCGTATCGGTTTTATCCGCTGCAGAGGGATTAACGGTAATCAGTGAAAGCTTCCGCTCTTATGTTATGCCTATAGCATTGATTATCCTGTTCGGACTTTTTTTAATTCAAAAAAAAGGTACACACAAAATCGGTACACTGTTTGGTCCGATTATGCTGATTTGGTTTAGCGCTATTGCACTGATAGGTTTGTATCAGATAGTTCAGGCTCCGAAAATTATTCTTGCTTTCAGCCCTTTCTATGCAATTAATTTTGCCATTAATCATGGCTGGGACGGTTTTATCGGACTAGGCTGCGTTGTACTGGCTGTAACCGGTGCAGAAGCCCTCTATGCCGATATGGGACATTTTGGCCGTAAACCAATCCAGACAGCATGGATAAAAATTGTTTTACCTAGTCTAATTATCAATTATCTGGGTCAGGGTGCCCTGATTCTGCATAATCCGAATGCAATTAATAACCCGTTTTTTCTCAGTGCACCGCACTGGCTATTAATTCCATTAATTATTCTGGCTACTTTTGCAACTATTATTGCCAGTCAGGCCGTTATTGCCGGAGCCTACTCACTTACCCGTCAGGCAATACAGCTTGGCTTTGCCCCGCGCATGAATATTATCCATACCAATAATGAAGAAGTTGGTCAGATTTACCTGCCGTTGGTTAACTGGCTGTTACTGGTAGCAGTTACATTAGTAGTACTGGCTTTTCATGACTCAGAACATCTGGCTTCAGCTTACGGTATTGCGGTTACGGGTACCATGGTTATTACCTCATGTCTGTTCTGCGTAGTAATGATTAAAAACTGGCGCTGGCCAATCCCGCTTGCCTTACTGCTTACTTCGGTTTTCCTGTGTTTTGATCTGGTTTTCTTCAGCAGTAACCTACTAAAACTAATTCATGGTGGCTGGTTCCCGGTAATGGTAGCCCTGATTGTGGTTACATTATTCTCAACATGGCGTCGCGGACAGGCACAATTGCTTCAGGCACAGCAAAATCAGGAATTTTCATTGGATAATTTTGTTGAAAACCTGAACGACTACCCTCCTCAGATTGTTTCCGGCAATGCAGTATTCATGGTTTCCGACCCGTTCAGCATTCCGCGAGCACTCCTGCATAATCTGAAACACAATAAAGTACTGCATAGCTATAATGTATTACTCAGCGTCAAAACCAAAGAAATACCCTATGTAGCCGATAATGACCGTATTGCCATGAAACAGATTGGTCCCCGTTTTACCAGAGTCATCGCCAATTATGGTTTTCAAGAAACAGCCAATATCACCCATATTCTGAAATTGATGGCTGAACAAGGGATTAAACTTGACACCATGGATACCTCATTTTTTCTGTCGCACGACAGCATTGTTGTTGCCGCCAAAACCAAACATGGCAATATGGGGCGGTTACGTGCACGCCTTTTCAAATGGTTATATAAAAACAGTGCTTCAGCCGGTAATTACTATCATATACCGGCTAACCGCGTCGTCGAACTCGGCGCTCAGGTCGTGATTTAACGACATAGCAATTGCAAAAAATTTATGAAAGATCCATATGAGTATTAAAATCGGCATAGTCGGAGCCACAGGTTATACTGGTGTAGAACTATTACGTTTACTGGCACAGCATCCGGAAGCTGAAATCATCACCGTTACCAGCCGCAGCGCTGCCGGAACAACGCTGAGCGATTATTTTCCAAGTTTACGCGGCATCTATGATCATTTGATTTTCCAACATCCCGATCATGCTGACTTAAGTAAATGTGACCTAGTATTTTTTGCGACACCTAACGGTGTAGCCATGCATGAGGCTCCAATATTACTGACACAGGGAGTTAAAGTAATCGACCTGTCTGCAGATTACCGTATCAAAGATGTAGCAGTCTGGCAAAAATGGTATCCGTTTACTCATGCCAGTCCCGAATGGATCACAAAAGCTGTTTATGGTTTGGCGGAACTGAACCGTACTGCCATTACTCAGGCGCAGCTGGTAGCCAATCCTGGCTGCTATCCGACTTGTGTCAGCCTGCCTTTGTTACCTTTATTGCAGCAACAATGTCTGATTCATAACATGCCGCTTATTGCCGATTGTAAATCAGGAGTATCTGGTGCTGGTCGCAAAGCAAATACTGGTAACCTTTTTGCAGAATGCAGCGATAATTTCAAAGCCTATGGTATCAGCGGACACAGACATTTACCGGAAATCAGACAAACACTGAATCTTTTACAACCAGATTCAGGTAACAGTCTGGTGTTTGTACCTCATCTGACACCCTTGATTCGCGGCATGCATGCCACCATATATATTCAGGTAAAAGAAGGTTGCAACCCATATCAGTTGATTGCCGATTATTATCAATCCAGCCCGTTTATTGATGTCATGCCTGTTGGCAGCACGCCTGAAACCCGCTCAGTCCGCGGAGCAAATCTCTGTCGCATCAGTATACAACCTGCGCCGCAGAATAATACCTGGATTATTCTTTCTGTAATTGATAATCTGGTAAAAGGTGCAGCCGGACAAGCTGTACAGAATATGAATATCATGTTCGGGTTTGATGAAAAAAGCGGATTAAATCTTATTCCTCTCTTGCCATAACCGTTCAGCAGGATAGACAATCAAGTATGCACATATTATTAAAAGGACTACACCATGTCAGAAACCGATATTGAAACACCGATTATCTTTACTGAAAGTTGTTGTACCAAAGTAAAAGATTTAATTGCAGAAGAAAACAATCCAGACCTGAAACTGCGCGTATTCGTGACAGGTGGGGGATGCTCAGGTTTCCAGTACGGTTTTACTTTTGATGAAATCGTTAATGATGATGATTTTGAAATCCAGAAAGATGGCTTAACATTTCTGATTGATCCAATGAGTTATCAGTATCTGGTTGGTGCAGAAATCGATTATTCTGAAAGTCTGCACGGTTCACAATTTGTTATCCGCAACCCTAACGCAACTACTACCTGTGGCTGTGGCTCGTCTTTCTCTGTTTAAGTGAATCGACTATATAGCAAAATTTCTTTAATCAAACAACTGAATTAATTTTCTAAACCAGCCAAAGCAGGCTGGTTTATTTATGGGCAACAACTAGCGATAACCAAAAATTGTTCACTTTAAAACTCAATGCATTAAAAATTTCACACAATATTAAAAAATAATTTCCATTTACAATAAAACATAAAATAACAAAATATTAACATCATATTTTATTCAAAAGCCTATAATCATCCGGGTAGCCGAAAGCAGTAAAGGCCTTTTTTAATAACAAATTAACAAGGAGCTTTACCATGAACCATGATATAAAAAAATGCCCGGTAACCCATCTCACAACAGATCAGGGGGCGCCAGTCTCTGATAATCAGAATAGTCTCACAGCCGGACCACGCGGTCCTTTACTGGCTCAGGATTTATGGCTGAACGAAAGACTGGCCAATTTTGTCCGCGAAGTTATTCCTGAACGTCGGATGCATGCTAAAGGCTCAGGTGCATTTGGTACTTTCACAGTTACCCACGATATAACCCAATATACATGTGCCAAACTATTCAGCCAGATTGGCAAAAAAACCGAAATGTTTGTACGCTTTTCTGAAGTAGCAGCTGAACGCGGTGGTGGCGATGCTGAGCGCGATATCCGTGGCTTTGCCATGCGCTTTTATACCGAGCAGGGCAATTGGGATCTGGTAGGCAATAATACACCTGTATTTTTTCTGCGAGATCCGCGTAAATTTCCAGACCTTAATAAAGCCGTCAAACGCGACCCGCGTACCAATCTGCGCAGCCCTACTTATAACTGGGACTACTGGACTTTACTGCCGGAATCATTTCATCAGGTAACCATTACCATGTCCGACAGAGGCATACCGGCCAGTTACCGGCATATGCATGGTTTCGGTTCACATACATTTAGTTTCATTAACGCTAATAAAGAACGCTTCTGGGTTAAATTTCACTTCCGCACTCAACAGGGAATTAAAAACCTTACCGATGAAGAAGCCGCCACTATTATGGGACAAGATCGCGACAGCCATCAGCGCGATCTTTACAATGCTATCGAATCCGGTAATTTTCCTAAATGGACAATGTATATCCAAATCATGCCGGAAACCGATGCAGAAAAAGTACCCTATCATCCGTTTGATTTATCTAAAGTATGGCCGCATGGCGATTATCCGCTTATCGAGGTGGGCGAATTCGAACTAAACCGCAACCCGGATAACTATTATCTTGACGTTGAACAGGCTGCTTTCGCTCCTAGCAATCTGGTGCCGGGAATCAGCGTTTCTCCTGACAAAGTATTACAGGCACGCCTGTATAATTACGCAGACGCTGCCCGCTACCGTGTAGGGGTCAATCATCATCAGATACCCGTTAATAAAGCACGCTGTCCCGTTTTCAGTAACCATCGTGATGGTACAACCCGGGTAGATGACAATTATGGAAGTCTGCCCCATTACGAGCCTAACAGCTTCCATCAATGGCAGGAACAGCCTGAATTTCGCGAACCTCCGCTCAAAATACATGGTGATGCTGATTTCTGGAATTTCCACGAAGACGATAAAGACTATTTCAGCCAGCCCCGCGCCTTGTTTAACTTAATGAATGATAACCAAAAGCAAGTACTGTTTGAAAATACAGCACGGGCTATGGGTGATGCACCTGACTTTATCAAATACAGACATATTCGTAACTGCAATGCCTGCCATCCGGACTATGGTGCAGGTGTAGCCAAAGCACTGAGTATGACAGTAGAAGCAGCCATAGCAGCACGCAGTAGTGACCCGGCACAGGGATGCGCTGTTTTGATTTAAACTTAATCATTAATTGATAAAAATCCTTAAACAATAACGTTTAAGGATTTTTATATAGAAATATAATTTCGTTAGATAATTATTAAAATTTAAATATTAATTAACCAGAATTTATAAAAAATTAAAATAATTTAATTAGAAAATATCCTATATAAAACAGATTTCAATCATAAAATTTTCGTTATTTAATTATTTTCAATTTGTTTATATACGCTAGTTTTATATCACTTGCATACATAAATTCAGAATAATTGAAATCTATATTTTCACTATTCTCCAAAGATTTATACAATTCGATAATTTTTCTTTTGAATTTGCAATGATTAATAAAGTGGTTAAAAAATTGTTCTGCTTTTTCTTTTGGTGCAAATCGAATCATAAAACCAAGCGGGCGTAAAGAATCATCAACATATTTATTGAATTGCTGTCCGTTTACTGCCAAAAAATCAATTACCGAGGTTTTTTCTTCAAATAGATCAAATATAGGTAAAGCATAATTGTTTAATAATTCCGCAATTTCTTCAATGTACTTTTCGCGGCTGAATCCTGCTAAATTCCAAGATTTTAATGTTTTGTAAGGAGTGATATTCCCTAAATGTTCAGCCACAACAATTCCGCTACTGTACGAGTTATTTGTTTGTTCAATTATCCATTCTTTCAATTGTTTTGAGTAAACATTTATGTGGGGTAGAATTGAAATATGAGAATTTGTGTTTCTGAAACTGGACTGAAATACTATTTCATAAACTATATCTTTATTTTTAGACTTTTTTTTGAGTATCTGACCTTTTTGGATTGCATTAAAATGTTTATCCTGTAATAAATCTGCTATTTTATTACAAGATTCAATAAAAATATTTCTTATCTCTTTCATATTAATATTTTTGCATATCTGATACACTCAATCATACAATTTACATTGTATACTTCACAAGATTGCCTAATCTTCAAAAATATTAAATTTTTTAAATATAAATATTGTACTTATTTGAGGCCGCAGATTATAGAATAATGACAGCAAACTTTAAATTAAAGATGGCAGCTAACCTCTGATCAGATTATGAAAACACAATCATTAGCTATAAATTAGTTGCAAACTTGGTTTACTCTGGATGTCCAATCGCAGACCATATTGCGCGAACACTAGGCTCAGTTACAGGTAAGCAAACTTGAATCAAATAAAGCCATTCAGTATCATTTAATTGATAACTACAAGACTGATAATGATATTTGCTCATCTCATTGCAATAAGCCATCCATTAATCTTTTTAGCAAATATCAATAGCTATATATATCATTATCAGGATATATAATCTATTTTTAAATTAATTTAAATATTAACGCTTTTCCTGTCGTCGAATCAGATAAACAGCCAGACATAAAAAAAATAGTGTGGGTAAAAATGCAGCAATTACTGACGGTATACCATATAACTGGCTGGTAAATCCAAATAATCTTCCTGAAAAATGGAATAGTAGCCCTAAACAAATTCCATAAAACAGTTTTAATCCCATATTGCCGTGTCGGTTTTGTTGAGGTGTAAATGCCAGCGCGACTAAAGCCATAACCATACAAGCCAGCGGATAAACAATTTTACGCCACCAGGCAAGCTCATAGCGAGTTGTCTGCTGATGATTATGCTTCAAATGCTTAATGTAAGTTGAAAGTGCAATAATCGACATTTGCTCCGGTGCTACCAGCAATATATTAAGAAGCTGGTGATTAATCGATATATGCCAATCCAGATTTTCTATATGATTGGCAGTTATCTGATTTTTCTCTAAAATAGATTGATTTACCTGATATAAATGCCACTTAGATTTTTTACTTTCCGAAGTATGAATATCTACTTTCGCACTAGCAGCATTTAATATCTCTATCAGCTGAAATTGTTCATTATGACGAAAAATAGTGATATTTTTTAAACTACCATCAGGTAACATTTCAGCTACATTGACAATATCTTTTCCCTGTTTTAACCAGATACCGCTATCTCCGGCACTAATACTGTTTTGTCGCGCATGTAACCGATATTGTTCCGCATAGGGGCCTGTTTTAGGCACTACATACTCACCCAGTAATGCAGCAATAACAGCAAAAAATAAGCCAAACTGCAACATCATACCGATAATGCCGGTTAAACTAATACCGGATGTTCTGATTACAGTAAATTCACTATTGCTGGCCATCTGACTAAGACAAACCAGTCCTCCGACAAGCACTGCCAGCGGCATAAGCTCATAAGCATGTGTCGGAATCAGCATAAGAACATAATACAGCATCTTATTAGCAGTATAACGCCCGTCGCCAACATGGCTGATTTCACCCATGATATCGAAAAAACTATATAAGCTAATTAATGCCAGTAATGCATATAAAGTATAAACCGTCATTTGACTGATGACATAACGATTAAGCAAACGCATCAGGATCGACCTTTCATCAATGACGTAAATGTCGTTTTGAAGGATGCGGATGGCCGGTCACGCCATCGTAACAAAAATACGAACAACAAAAACATTATCAGATGCATGGGAAATAAACCCAGCCAGAAAGGGATATGACCATTTTCTACCAGATCGCGTATAAAAGTCAGACCATTCTGATAAACTAAAAATACAGCAATAGCAATCAGAATATTGTATGTATGCCCCGTACGAGGATTAAAATAGGATAATGGCAAAGCCATTAAAGCAAGTATTACCACGCTGATTGGCAAAGATAAACGCCACATCAGCTCAGCTTTATAAATAGGTTTGTCGCTGGCAAATAAAGCAGTTGTAGGAATCGTATGCCGGTTCTGTTTGGGATCAATAACTGTTGTATTAACACTGATTACCAATGTCATTTTTTGAAATGAAGCTCTTTGATAGTTAGCCTGACCGGGCAGACCATTGTAGTGAAAACCATCTTCAAGAGTAAGAATACGTTTTTCACCATCCTGTTTAAACTCGCCTTTTTTAGCAAAAATCGTGGTTTCCTTGCCATTTTTTTCTTTTTCCCGGACAAAAAGATTACTGGCAAGACCACTATCAGGATCAAATGATTCAATAAAATAAACGCGCGGATGGTTTTTACCTATTTCCCGAAATACACCCGGCTCCAATAATGACATTTCCTGTTTCTGTTTCAGCAATTCGGCAAATTCCCTACTACGCCACTCTGCCCATGGCTGAATCAGCATGGAAACGATGGCAACCAGAACAGCAAACGGAATTGCAAATTTCATTAATGGAATAATCCAGTTTTTCAATGACAATCCGCTGGATAACCAGATAACCATTTCGCTATCACGCCAGTAACGGGTAAGTACAGTAATAATGCTGATATAGGCTGTGAGAATAAGCAGTACCGGAGTCAGACCAATTGTCCAGAATCCGATTAACGCTGATACAGCATCAATAGCCACACGACCATTGGCAGCGCGACCCAGCAGATTAATTGCTTGTGTAGCCACCAGCACAATCAACAAAACCATGAATATGCCTACGGCAGCCCATGATAATTCTTTAATAAATTGGCGTTGATAAATCATAAGATAGTTAAACACATTTGCAACTGTCCGTACTTTAACGACAGCCTGCGTTACAATAGGGGCATCCTGATCAGCTTAACGCATGATACGTCCAGAGTATATACAACGCCCTCATAATGGGAGAGGAAAAGATGGAATTTAGCATAAAAGCCGAACAATTGCAGCCGCAAAACAACAGTTCGTTATTATTTGTATATTGCAAAGAAAGCAAACCAGAACATCATATAGCTAATACTTTGCTAACTCAATTACAACAGCAGCAAAAGGATTTTATTGCTACACACACAGTAAAAGATGAATTTTTACAGGCTTTAGCTGTAGTAAGCATTGATAAAGATGATTATGCCAACATTCAGAAACTGACTTCAACTGTTGCCAGCTGGGCAAAAGAGCAGCAGTTACTCAATGTAGATTTGAGTAAGCTGCCGCAAGCTCTGGCTCAGAAATGGGTACAGGCATTTACTATTGCTGTTGGTGAGGCAGTTTATTGTTTCGATAAATTTAAAAAGGATTCAAAACCTGTATTACTTGAAAAAATCAATTATCAAACAGATCACGCTGTCAGTACCTATTTCAGTAAAGCCGAAGCTATTATCTATGGTATGAATATCTGTAAAGATTTAGGTAATGCACCGGGAAATATCTGTACTCCGGCATATCTTGCTTCTTCTGCTGCCAAAATTGCCAATGATTTAGGTGCCAGTGCACGCATCATAAATGAAACTGAAATACAGGAAATGGGTATGAATGCTTTACTGTCTGTTGCACAGGGAAGCTCAGCCGGAGCTTATCTTATTGAATTGCAATACCATGGGTCTCCGGATACTGAAGATAAGCCTGTAGTTTTGGTTGGAAAGGGTATTACTTTTGATTCTGGCGGTATTTCTCTTAAACCGGGTGCTGCCATGGATGAAATGAAATTTGATATGTGTGGAGCGGCTTCGGTTATTGGTACTTTTGCAGCGGCAGTAAAACTCAAACTACCAATAAACCTCGTTGCAATAGTCCCGACCTGCGAAAATATGCCTTCCGGCAATGCGGTTAAACCAGGTGATATTGTTCGTGCCATGAATGGTTTAAATATTGAAGTTTTGAATACTGATGCAGAAGGCAGACTGATATTATGTGATGCACTTACCTATGCTGAACGCTTCCAGCCTAAAGCAGTTATCGATGTTGCTACTCTTACCGGAGCCTGTATTATTGCTTTAGGACATGTTGCACAAGGTATATTAGGTAATAATCAGCAATTAATAGATCAGTTACTACAGGCAGCAGACAGCATTAATGATAAAACATGGCAACTACCTTTATTTGATGAATACAAAGAGCAGCTAAAATCCAATTTTGGTGATTTACAAAATATAGGTGGTCGCCCTGCCGGAACAATTACTGCTGCAGCCTTTTTGTCATACTTCACTGAATCCTATTGCTGGGTTCATCTTGATATTGCCGGTACAGCATGGCAGTCTGGTAATAATAAAGGTGCAACAGGCCGCCCTGTTCCGCTTTTAATTGAGTATCTGATTTTGCAATCCTGAATTTAAAATGATATGGCCACTACTACTTTTTATACTCACATTACTGACCCCGTTTCATTTACATGTCGCCTGACGCAAAAAGTATTTAAAAGTGGTTCAAATATTTTAATTTGGTGTGATGATGTAAGCCGTGTTAATCAGCTGGATCATGCTTTATGGTCATTTCAGCCTGCAAGTTTTATCCCGCATGAAGTCTGGACACCACAACACCAACAATTATTTGATTTACAAGCTGTATTACTGGCTTATGGCGAGGATTTACCAGTAATAGAAAAAGATTATGTTGTTATTAATCTGGCGGATGCTTACTGGTGTAATGCCCCCCGGAAACCAGAACGAGTATTAGAACTGGTCAGGAATGATCTGGATGAAATTGCAACTGCACGGCAACGTTTTCGCACCTATCGTAGTGCCGGATTTAAAGTTGAGCATTTCGATATGCGTACGTAAGGCTGAAACTATCATTTATAAAAAAACGGGTTATCAGTTAACCCGCTTTTTTATACTTCTTATCTTATTAATTTTTCGACAATACGTGCTAAAGGTGTATCTGCAACCGGTTGCGGAAGCAGATTTTGCAAAGAACGACTGTCCAGAATACCGAACTCAGGTCTTCTGGCCGCTGACTGGTAATCAGCAGTAGCAATATGTTCAACCTTAACGTGTTTGTAACGTTCGTCAATTTTTGCAGCTTCAGCAAAAATACGCTGAGCAAATTCTGCCCAACTCATTTGCTGACTTCCTGCAAAATGTAATAAACCACGCGGAGAATGAGTTAAGGCAGTAAGACGTATAATGACCTCAGCCAAGTCTCCGGCATAAGTCGGACAACCAATCTGATCGTCAACTACTCTCAGACTAGGCGTTTCTAACCCTTTTTCCAACATAGTTTTTACAAAATTAGAGCCATACTCACTATAAACCCATGAAGTACGGACAATAACGGTATCCACATGGGCATTTAAAGCCAGTAGTTCACCAGCCAGCTTACTGTGCCCGTATACACTCAATGGATTAGGTGCCATGTTTTCCGAAAGAATCACATGGTGATGACCATCAAATACCTGCTCAGTCGATATATGAATCAGACGTGCGCCAATTGACTGAGCTGCCTGAGCCAGATTCAGTGTTCCAGTTGCATTTATTGCAAAGGCTTTATCTATGTCCGTTTCAGCAGCATCAACTTTTGTATACCCTGCTGCATTAATAATCACATCCGGTTCAAAAGTTTTCACCATATTGAGCACATTATGTGCATCCGTAATATTCAGTGTCTGCGAGTCACTGGCAATTAACTCCCAGCTATCTGGTAATCTGTCTCTTAAACAACTACCTACCTGCCCTTTTGAACCTGTTAATAAAATACGCATGGCGAAACCTTTGTTTTAAATTGCCAATAGAAAAATTAATATATCCACAACAATAATGCTAACACGCTCATTAAAAATCAAACCTGCTTACATGCGATAGATTCATTGTTACATATTGAAAATTTATTTTCAGCACTAAATAGCTTTTCAATCAGAAATATTAATTTGAAAATTCAGGCTAATTATGATTCTGAATCAGCTTTACCCGCCAACCATTCAGCACTTTCACGATGACGCAATAACCAGCGACAATCCTGCCCAAATATTTTTACATCAACTGTCTGCCACTCCGGCTCTGTTAAAGCCTGTGGATTTTCCGCCAGTTCGATAGCATTGCGCGCAGTAGCTCCCAGTATCTTGGGAGCCTGATAATAAATAATTTCATCAACCGCATTAGCGGTTAACAATGCCGAATTCAAAATAGAGCCTGCTTCCACCAATACTGAACCAATATCACGTTGAGCCAGAATTGGCCAAAGTTCTTGTAAATTAATCTGTCCTCGCTGATTTGCCGGTACAGTAAGCACAGAAACATGCGAATAAGATGCAAAAATAGCCTTTTTAGCACTGTCATCAATAGTAGTAATAACCAATGTAGGACTATTTGTATCCTGAATTACCTGATATTCCGGCGTAAGACGTAAGTGGCTATCCAGAATAATACGTAACGGTTGTCTTAATGTCGAAAAACGACGTACATTTAACAGAGGGTCATCTGCCAGTATAGTATTGATGCCGGTTAATATGGCACAACTTTCAGCACGTAAAGTCTGTACATCATTACGTGCTTCCTCACCAGTTATCCACTGGCTCAAACCATTGCTCAGAGCTGTTTTGCTATCCAGACTTGCGGCTATTTTCAACCTGATATAAGGCTTATGTCTTTCCTGCCTGGATAAAAAACCTGAATTCAGTTCACGTGCCTGTTGTGTAAACAGACCACTGTCGACCTGTATACCTGCCTTTCGCAACATATTTAATCCATTGCCTTTCACTAATGGATTAGGATCACTCATAGCAACAACAACCCGCTTAATCTGTGCATCAATCAATGCCTGAGCACATGGACCTGTCCGCCCTGTATGACTGCATGGTTCTAAAGTAACATAGGCAGTTGCAGCTTTTGCCCAATTTCCGGCCTGACGTAATGCATGTATTTCAGCATGTGGCTTTCCTGCACAAACATGGAATCCCTGACCAACAATTTGCTCCCCGTAAGTGATCAAGCAACCAACTCTCGGATTAGGGCTGGTAGAAAACCGCCCTTGCCAGGCTAGCTCAAGGGCGGTTTGCATAAATTTTGTATCAAGCTCAGAAAAGCTCATATTTTAACTATTCTGTACATTTATGGTTTTTAAAGTACCTGCAAGTTCAGCATAATCAGCACTCTCACTGCTGGCGCAAACTGAATACAGGTTATTGTCTCCAATCAGGGCAACACAGCTTTCATTTAACAAGCTACCATTTTGCTGATGACTGAAACGATAATTCATACGGTTTTCAGTAGCAACACCTACCTTAATATCACTAATATTTTTATTATTTTGAAGGCTGTCAGCAAGATTTTTGAAATATTCATCCGGCTTAATCTTTATTGTACCCAAATTATTTACTGCTAAAGTAATATTACTATTTTCATCATGCTGTAACAAAGTCAGACTATTTAACTCTTCCTGATCTACCCAATCTGTTGCACTGTCCATTACATCAGCAAAACTTCCATTAACTACAATGCTGAGTTTATCATCTTTACTCGTCAGAGTCTGAGTAACCGGAGTTTCAGCGGCAGATGTCGCGCTGCTGCTGGCAGCCTGAACATCACTTGCATCTATCGTTACAGAAGTATCATCTTTTTTACAAGCAGATAAACTAAGTAAAGTAATTATTACATACAACCATATACGAGATTTCAACATGATATATTTAAGCTTTCATGATAAGGCACAATAGTTACAAAGTATAACAAGAATTAGTAGCGAATGCAGTGAACTGTGTAAACTATTTTAACTGAATGAAACCTAATCTGTTTTTTTTAAAGCTGCAATTAATTGAGTGAATTCTGAAACATCATGAAAACTTTTATACACCGAAGCAAAGCGTACATAAGCAACTTCATCCAGTTTGGCCAGTAAACTTAGAACCATATCACCAATCATATAACTAGGAACTTCTTTGACACCCATGTGATATAGATTAGTTTCTATTTCTGCTACCGCATTTTCAATACTTTCCCGATCCATCGGTCGTTTGTGTAATGCCCTACTGATACTGGTATATAACTTGGCCGGATCAAATAATACCTTTTCTCCAGTACGTTTGATAATCAATGGCATACGCATTTCCACTACTTCAAGCGTACTAAAACGACAGTCACAGGCCAGACAGCGACGGCGACGGCGAATACTATTATTACCTTCGCTCAGACGCGTATCTATTACCTGTGTATTGTTATGCTGGCAAAAAGGACATTTCATATAAATACAAAATAATATTAAATTGAAGAGCTATTGTGGCAGGCAGTACTATAAGTAGCAAGCTTCTTTATTTGTCAGATTAAAATAATTTAATCCACAAAATTGAATTATCCACCTGTACACAAAATTCAGCGCAAAACTTTAGGTAAAATATGGGGATAACTCAACTATATAACTGATTTTTTTTATTTATTTTTTATTGCTTAAAAAATAAGCAATTTATGTTATTAAATCATTTAAGCTTATTCTAAAAATAATTATTTAACTGATAATCAATAGTTTATTTCATAAAAAAATAATACACAGCCAAAATTTTTATCGCAAAAAATTCGTAATCAGAATTATTCATTTAATACCAGATTGTTCAGTATTAGAAAATGAATCAAAATATATTTGATCCGGGTAAACTGTTTAAATTAGTCAAATCAATAATTACAAATAAGAATATATTTCTTGATTCTGCCGGCTTATCTGCCTCAAATAATCATTTTCTATATTTGACATGTAATTAAGCTAAATTGTTTTAACATATCATCTCATTTATTCAATTAAATATTTACGCATCAGTAAGCAGTTCACCGTAACCTGATCATTAAGAGGTAAAGCACATTCACCCAATGAAGCATAGCCATTAATTTCATAAAATTTTACCGAATTGAGTGAAGCATATAACTTCAGCATTCCCAGACCTGTACGACAGGCAATGTCTTCGGCACGCTGCAACAAGGCAGTACCTAAACCCTGATTATGTACAAAAGGATGAATATATAAAGCATCCAATTGTGCTTCTACCAGATCCATCTGAAAAAAGCCTTGTATATTACCTTTATAATCAATCACCCATAAAGCTTTATTAGCATCTGCCAGTGTATGCAAATAACTTTGTATATTCAATAAAGACAACCATGCTTTTAATACTGTTTCATCATACTTACGTGCACAGGTATATTGAACAGCATAGCGATGAGCATTATAGATATGTTCACAGTCTTCCGGTCTCGCAGGACGTAAATAGGTAATAATACTCATATGATCTTTAACCAATATGACAATGCATCAATTTATCAAAGTAAGGCAGAGATTTTATATCAGCTAAACATAATTAAGCAAAACAACATCTTTTATTCAACACATGCTGGTGTTAGCATGTACAAATAAACCACACAAATATATGGAATAACATTATGAATCTAAAAATTATTTATCTAGCTGGCGGCTGTTTCTGGGGTATAGAAGGCTATTTTAAGCGTTTAAATGGCGTGATTGAAACCGAGGCCGGATATGCCAACGGGCATACTGATAACCCAATCTATGAAGAAGTATGCAAACAGGACACCGGCCATGCTGAAACGATAAAGGTTAAATATGATGCAGATATTCTTTCCTTAACTGACATTCTGCGTCATTTTTTCCGTATAGTAGATCCCACTACTCTGAATCGTCAGGCACATGATACTGGTACTCAATATCGTAGTGGTATCTACTATACTGACCCTGCTGATCATGATGTTATTCAGGCAATGATTAAAGCTGAACAAGGCCGTTATACCGCACCTATTGTGGTAGAAAACTTGCCTTTACAACAGTTTTTTCCGGCCGAAGAATATCATCAGGATTATCTGGACAAAAACCCACAAGGCTACTGTCATATTGATTTACAAAAAGCCCGGGAACCTCTGCCTGAATTGCAAACATCTCAGACTACAACAACATTATATGATACAAACGCTTTTCATAAACCTGATGCAGCCACTTTACACCAGCAGCTGAGTGAAGAAGCTTATCAAATTACTCAGAATGCAGGTACTGAGCCTCCGTATAGTCATCCGTATGATGAACTGTTTGTCCCTGGCATTTATGTAGATATTGTCAGTGGAGAGCCACTTTTCAGCTCACGGGATAAATTTAATTCCGGTTGCGGCTGGCCGGCATTCAGTCAGCCAATACAGTCGGAAGCGGTGAGTAACCATGAGGATAATAGTCATGGTATGCAACGAACCGAAGTGCGTAGTCAACAGGCAGACTCACATTTAGGACATGTATTTACAGATGGCCCGCAAGATCGCGGTGGATTACGTTATTGCATCAACGGAGCAAGTTTACGGTTTATTCCCTATGAAGAAATGGATGCAGCCGGCTATGCTGCTTATAAAGACATGGTGAAGTAACTTTTTCAGCATCGGACAACGTGTATATAAACCATCTTTGCTGTCCGATGCTGTAGTTTCCAAGAGCATGAATTACTATCAAAACATAATTAATAATTAAATATTTAAATAAAAATATAAAATTATCACAACAATTTATCCAGAGATACATTCATTAATCAATAATAAAAAATCACCTTAAAGCGCTCAAAGCGGTATCATATAAGCAACCAAATCATAACTTGTCAGGGACACCCCGTTATGCCATGGAATTTTCCGATATTGCTCACTTGGTTGCGTATCATCATCATTCCAATATTTACTTTATTATTTTATTTGCCAGCAGACTGGATTAGTGATCGCCAGATCATTAATTGGCTTGCAGCAGGCTTTTTTGCTATAGCAGCCATAACTGACTGGTTTGATGGTTATCTGGCACGTCGTTGGAAACAAACATCTAATTTTGGTGCTTTTCTTGACCCGGTTGCGGATAAACTAATGGTAGCTGTCGCTCTGATATTACTTGTAGCAACTGGCCGTACATATGCCATATTTGCCATGATTATCATCGGTCGTGAAATCACCATTTCTGCTTTACGGGAATGGATGGCTCAGCTAGGTAAACGAAATAGCGTTGCAGTAGCCAAACTGGGAAAATTTAAAACTGCGGCACAGATGGGGGCTATTTTTCTTTTATTACTTACTTCACCACCATTGGCTGAACCGAATTTGTTATGGAAACTAGGAAATATCCTCATGCTTATAGCCTGTATTCTCACCATTTGGTCAATGCTCTACTATTTAAAGATGGCAACAAAAGAATTTAAATCCTAAAAAATCATAGTGAAAGCAAAAAAAACTTTATCAGGCTGGTTAATAATCTTGACACAATTTTTTTCAACGATATAATGTTGCTTCTTCATTCAGTACGAATGAACAACGCGGGAATAGCTCAGTTGGTAGAGCGCAACCTTGCCAAGGTTGAGGTCGCGAGTTCGAGACTCGTTTCCCGCTCCAAAAACATGTTCACATGTATAAAGTGAATTTGCGGGAATAGCTCAGTTGGTAGAGCGCAACCTTGCCAAGGTTGAGGTCGCGAGTTCGAGACTCGTTTCCCGCTCCAAAACATGCTCACATGTATAAAGTGAATTTGCGGGAATAGCTCAGTTGGTAGAGCGCAACCTTGCCAAGGTTGAGGTCGCGAGTTCGAGACTCGTTTCCCGCTCCAGTTTTATAATAGTTGCTCTACCCGATTGAGTAATATATAAGGCGGGATGGCAGAGTGGTCATGCAGCGGACTGCAAATCCGTGTACGCCGGTTCGATTCCGACTCCCGCCTCCAGATTATATTAAAGTTTTATGGCGGGGTGGCAGAGTGACTATGCCACAGTGTGCAAAGCTGTGCAGGCCGGTTTAAATCCGCGCCCCCGCCTCCATACAGCATACTGATGCACAAAACGTGCATTAAAAACTACCCGCCCGGGTGGTGAAATTGGTAGACACAACGGACTTAAAATCCGTCGGCTCTTAAAACGGCCGTGCCGGTTCGATTCCGGCTCCGGGCACCATTTATTGAATCCAGATACACTTAGATGTATCTGGATTCTTTACATTTATATTTCAAGAAATACACACTTGTATATTTTGCTTCTTCAACTTCTCTGTGACATATAAAACATCAAATTGATACCTGAAATTCTATTGATGATTTTCTATCTTTACATATATTCCTATATATAAGAGCATGCTCTAATATATTTTATAAATTTTAGAAAAGCAGTAATCAAACTATACTTATTATTTTTAATAACCATGCATTTAAAAAATATGAATTTAGAGCTGGGTGAAACGTATAGGACTTTTAAAACTGACACTGAATTCGAAATAGCGATGCATCAGGCATACTTAGCCAATAGCAAAACTGATAAAGAACTACGGAGATAAAAATCCAGCAAATTTATCTAATTTATATTGGTAACAATGAAATTGGCAATATTCCAATATTAGGTAAATGTTTTATTCAATACTACTATCGTATAAACCAAAATTTTTTATAAAAATCTATATTCTCAATTATGATGAGCTATAAATTGAAATATAAATTGAGAATATAAAAATAATTTTTATTATTGCTTAACCCAATCATTATTACTCTATCTTTAGCAGCAAATCCTTATTATTAAATCATAAACCCATTGCTTCCCAAATCATTCTTTTTTTAATTAAGCCTGAATAATTCACCAGATTCAATCCTTGATTACGAACCCAGCCAATGGCAGGAAAATAGTCATTGGCAAATAATTTGAATAAACCATCACAACTATATTGCATCAGCCTTACTGCTAATAATCTTGATCGCTGATACTGTTTGAGAATAGACCATGTACCCGAATCACTAGCATTTGTCAGTAAGTTACTGAGACATTGCACATCTGCAAAACCCAGATTTACGCCTTGTCCGGCCAATGGATGGATAGTATGAGCAGCATCCCCAATCAGAGCAATTCTTTGGCTGATAATTTTTTTAGGCTGTCGCATTATCAGCTCAAAGTTGAACACAGGAGTGGTTAGTGTTAGTTCACCTAACTTTTGATTACCTGCCAAAGCAACTTCCCGTGCAAAACTTTCTTTATCCAGCTTCGTCAGACTTTCTAGGTCAGACGTCGACCATACGATAGAAATCTGCTGCTGTGGTAAAGGTAAATAAGCAAGAATATCACTACCACGAAACCACTGATAAGCACATCCATTATGTGGTTTTTCCGTGTTGAAATTAGCAACAATACCTTGTTGCTGATATGGAGAAGCGGTTACTTCAATACCAACCTGCTCACGCAACCAAGAATTAGCTCCATCCGCACCAACAACTAGCTGACTGCAATAGGTTTGACCATTTTCCAGGGTTATTTTTGCCGACCATACATCGGTAATCACAGATTGAGTGCAACTACTGACTATTGCTACCCCCTCTTCCTGCAAGGCTAGCCACAATTTTGCCAGTAAATAGCGGTTTTCAACCATAGAATTTAAACAAGGTACATTTACACTGGAGGCGTCAAAACTAATGCATCCATTACTGTCACCATAAACTTCCATATGGCGTACTTTTTGTACTCTTTCTTCCGGCCAAACGCTTAAACTATTTAAAAATTGCTGATTAGTCGGACTAATAGCATAAATACGGGCATCCCAAGACTGAGAGAGACTAATCAAATCTGTTTGAGGTGGCTTTTTTTCAATGATAAGAATCTTTTTACCTTGCCGATGTAAAGCTAAAGCTAAAGTTGCACCAACCAACCCTCCCCCTAGAATAATGACATCAAAATCATATTGTGTGTTTATGCACATTTTGCTTTCCATATCGTTTAAACAATAGTATTTATTCTAAATATCGGGATGCGGAGTTACTCCAAAAACCAGCTGCCTGGTAAACTTATGCTTCAAAGCAGGCACTGATCCCAAAATACTCATACCCATACTTTGTCCATATGCCAGCCCGCTGTGAGCATGATCAAACAGTTGTACCAGAATATGCGTAAAGCCTACAACTGCACGAGCATCATAAGTACGTATTCGTGCATATTTTCCGGCTAAAGAACTATCATTAAGAGAAATCTTATCTGTCTTACCAAATATTGCACTTAACATTTCGGCATCACGAACACCGAGATTCAATCCTTGTGCAGCAACCGGATGCATGGTTTGGGCGGCATTTCCAATACAAATTACTCTCTGACTATACACTTGGTTAAGCTGACGTAATTTCAACGGAAAAGTTGCCGGCGTTCCCATTTGCTCTAAATGACCTAATCGTTCTCCCATTACAGACTGTAACTGCTGATTAAATTCTTCTACATTCCACAGCTCTCGTTGCAGTGCTTCTTCATGAGTACATGTCCAGACCAGTCGAAAATCATTTCTATAAGGTAATAAAGCAAGTGGTCCATTTTCAGTAAAACGTTCATAGGCTATAGTATGATTGCCTGCCTCAAACTTTAGAGTATTAACTAAAGCCAGCTGCCGGTAATCATGAGTGTGTACTTTTATATTCGGCAAGCCGGCTGCCAGTTCACCTCCTTCTGCCAGAATCAGCCATTGTGCAGTTAAGTTAAGCCTTCGTTGCTGATAAAAACACTGTGCTGAAGCCCAATGAGTTGTACTTTGTACCTGTTCAACAGTTGTTTGCCATTGCACAGGTACATTGTTTTTTTGTAATGCTTTTTCACAAGCCTGTAATAATCTGACGTAATCAATCGTCGCTCCAAGATAAGGTAAACCTATATCCTGTGCTGACATCAGTACACGACCAAAATGATGCTGCCGTGAAACATGTACCTGACGGATAAAAGTCAAAATTTCATCAGGCAGATATACTCCGGCCTGCCGGAAAGTCTGGATACTATGATATGACAAAGCAAGAGTACGCTGATCATTTAGTTTACTGTCAGCAGCTCTGGCCTCCAGTACTAAAACCGATTGATTCTGCTGTTTTAACAACAAAGCAGTAAGCATGCCAACAGGGCCTGCACCGATAATAATAAACGGATAGTGTGATAATGGCTGCATAAGCAGTACTCTTAATCAAGACAGTCAAATTCTAACGTAATTTATCCATATAGAAATATAAATCTTATTTACCTGTCAGATTAAATAAAATTCTGGCTAAATTAATATGTAATTCTTTTTTCAAGCACTAAAATTCTATACAAACTTCTTTAGCCTGATAATGAAATAAATATTACTCTTTTACTTAATAGTTTATAAATTGATAAAATTTATTTCGACAGATACAATTACTAAATCAAAAAATATGCAATATAAAACACCATTATAAAAATGGTGTTTTATATGATTTCAATGTTTCTGTTTATGCTTTTTTTCGCATCAACACACCACCAATCAGCATTGCCAGCAACTGCACACTAATTAATACAACAGCAGTCATAAACCACCCTCCACTCTCAAAGGCATGACCACATAATAATGAGCCGGCAAAACCGCCTGCATAATAGCACATATAATACAGACCGGAAGCCAATGAACGGCCTTCGGTTACATTGGCAGCTATATAAGTGATGGTAGAAGATTGGGTAATAAATATGCCACTACTCATAATAGCCAGAGCCAGAACAATTAGCCATAATGGATGCAATAAAGTGATTAACACACCAAAAATTGATAAACTCATTGCAATCAGTACAGTAAGATTGGTACCAAATTTAACAATTAAACGTGCTGATAATGGTGTAATAATCATACCAATCAGATATACGGCAAAAATATTAGCTAATTGTGAACTGCTTAGATTATATGGTGGCTGATCAAGATACAAATTGATATAGGTAAAACAACCAACCAGAGAAAACAGTACACAAAACCCTAATGCACAGGCTGCAAGGACATAATAGTTATGTAAATGATGCCATAAAGTTATTAATGCTGTTGAAACCTGAGGCCTGGCCTCAAATTTTTGGGATGCCGGAAGATTTTTCCATACCCAAACTGCACCTAATATACTGATAATGCCCATTACCATAAAAGCATGCCGCCAGCCAATAAATTCTGTCAGGTACCCCATGAGAAACCGACCAAGAAACCCACCTAATACTGTACCAGAAACATAAAAACTCATTAATTTAATACGGGTATTACCGGAAAATTCCTCGCCTAAATAAGCCAGTAAAACTACAGTTATTCCGGGAACTGCTATTCCCTGAGTAAAGCGTAACCACCATAACCAATTGATACTATAAATAAAAGCTAAGAAAAAAGTCGGTATAGACATAAAAACTATCGAACCGACTATAAAAAATTTACGCCCGAAAGCATCTGAAATCATTCCTAAAAACGGCGACATTAATGCAATAGCCAGAATCGTTGCTCCTACAGTTAAACCCATTGCCGCCGCACTGGCATGAAATTCCTGCATCAATACCGGTAAAATTGATTGAATAGCATAAACATGAACAAAAGCTAGTGCCCCGGTTATCAGTACCGTAATAATTAAAGTCATATTTAATTTTGAACCGGATGAAGTCACAGGTGAATTACGTTTAATCATGAACATTACTCATTCTATTTTCATTACCTAATTAATATATATGCTAGTATTTTTTAAATAAATATTTAACTTATATTTAAATTTTAGTTAAATTTTTTATAGAATCAATTATATCTCTTATTTGGACAATAGTTTTTTTTAATTTTGTAATAACTTAAACTAACTAACAATATAATTTTAGTATTCATATGGTTATCGTTAATTATTTATTAAAAACAGACTATTAATGAATTGAAATTATAATATTACAAAATTATAAATAAATATTACCTATAACCAAAACAGTTAGATTTAATCAATAATATTAATGTTCATTATGGTTTTTAATGAATATTATCGCTAAACATTTGTAATAAAAATTATGAAATAATATTCTTTTAGTAAATAATAATTGAAAAATATTAATTAATTTTATTACAATATAGCAAAATTGTAGTTTTTTATTATATTTTGTCAATAAAATGGCTAAATTGATTTGAAATATATGATTTTACTGATTTATTTTATGTTAAATAAAATTAGCATGTAAACGAAAATGATATTGGAAGTATTAATAATTCACCAAGGATGTTGTTTGTAAAATGGAATTGATAAATAAAATAACAGGTGTTTTTCCTGATCGTTCTTTAAAAGTAAATAAGCTGAAAAATGAAGCTTCTTCACGACAAATAGGAAGAGTATTTTGTATATTTTTATGCTTATTATTAGGGATATATTTAGCGGTGGATAATTATCCAGATTTGATTGATGATTATAAAATATCTCGTAATCCAATTGTTGTGGATCATAATATTAGTGGCGAATGCAAGGTTCGACGTTTGATTACTAGTTGTTCCGTAAAAATTTATAATGGTGATAGAGATTTTATTGAGAAAAATTTTTCTTTTTTTGGAAATAGCAAAAGGTATCAGGTACAAGTCATAGCTTCCGCTGATAATCCTTCGTTAATGACACTGGATTTAGCGATTAAAACTATGTTTAGTCGATTTTTGATTATTACGGCTCTTATACTAGCAATATTATGGGCGATTTGGTTAATAATCGATTTATTATGCAGGGCACGTAATTCAACAAAAATTATTGATGAAATAAATGGACATAAACTGAAACCAGTTAGTGTTCCAGTTAAGCTTAAATTTCTTCAGACAATAACAATAGCAATATACAAGGGAAAAGATACACAGGGTAAGAATAATAAATATTCAGCTACTTTTAATTCTAAAACAGATGGTGGTCCTATTGTACTCAAGCAGCATTCAAAAAAGAAATACGATGTTTTAGGTGTAATCAGTGATAAGAATCCTACACCTATTATTCTTGATGAAAATTTTTCCCGTTGCGATTTTACGGATGAAGAGATTCGCAGAATAAGTAAAATTTTGCAAGAAGGATAAATATTGCGACAGGTAATATGAACTTGTTATCAATTTTATTTTGGGTAAAAAAGGGCGTAAATTACGCCCTTTTTTATTAATCATAACTACTATTTAAAATTTAACTGCTGGATTGTTTCGCGAAGATTATTAGTAAGCCAGAGCAAAATCTATTAAGTCATCTATGTAGGGACATTTTATTCAGGAAGTAATGACTAATAAATTTGTGCGCCATATACCAGTGAATTTAACAGTCGTTTTAGTAAAGCAGAAACACAACCAGTAATGTGAGGTCTATAAACTGATTTTATGGATTTATTACTGGCTGCATTGGGTTGGTTTGCTTAATAAGACTAATGTGATTTAAATAAAAAAAGGAAATACATTACAATAAATGCTCTAAGTATTTCGGGATTGATTTTAGTCAATCGAACAATCTGAACAGCAATTAGGGTATAAATTTTTCATCTTACGTAAAAATTCCAACCCTTTTCCGTTGAAATAAGCCAATATTTTATCTCTTGTATAAATCGTATCCAGCTATTATTTGCTGTCATTACTACTTTAAACTGAAAAACCCATTTTTGAGGAAACTAATGATATTAAAAAATTTTTTATATTATTAAATGGGATAGATATTTAAAAAGCATTTTAAATAACTAGTATAAAGTTTAAATTAATGTCAAAATAGAATATATTTTTGTAATTTAGTCCAGTTTTGTATATTGTATCAATCTTAACCTTAATACAACGTCGCTGCCTGTTTCATTGCAGCAGCAATAACTCTCCAGGATCCTTGTATATCATGGCAATAAGTTTTTTAGATAAAACCGACCTGAAAATTTTGCAAGTTTTACAAGACAACGGTCGTCTTACTAATGTTGAGCTATCTGAACGTGTAGCTTTATCACCATCGCCATGTCTGCGCAGATTAAAACAGCTGGAAGAATCGGGGATAATTCGCCGGTATGCAGCTCTGCTTGATCCTTTTCATGTGGAACTGGGTTTACAGGCTTTTATTAGGGTGAGCGTGAATAAAAGCAAACAGTCCCGGGATGAATTTACACTGGCGGTTCAGCGATGGCCTCAGGTACTTAATTGTTTTGCTCTCACCGGTGAATCTGATTATATTCTTCAGGCTTTTTTTTCCGATATGAATGCCTTCTCGCATTTTGTACTGGAAACATTATTGGCTACACCCGGTGTTGAAGATGCTAAATCCAGTTTTGTATTGAAAGAAATTAAGACAACGACATCATTACCTTTAGAACATTTGAATGTCGGTTAAGCAAACTTATTAATAACAAAAAATTAATAACTTGTTGGTAAAGAATGTGTTATTCTCTGGTGCAGCTACGTTACACCAAGTTATCTGCTATATGTATAGATAAATACTTATGTCTGTAATTTCTACTCAAGATAAAGAAATCATTACCATTTGTCGCCACTGGCTGGAACAGGCCGTAATAGGTCTCAATCTTTGTCCTTTTGCCAAAAAACCTTACAATTTACAAAGATTGCGGTTTGGCGTGAGCCACGCCAGACATATTGATGCATTTCTGGAATTTGTGGAACAGGAAATTCAGCTTTTATTACAGACACCGGCACAAGAAATAGAAACCACATTATTAATCGAACCTTTATTATTTAAAGATTTTGAAGTTTTTCTAGACGCCGTAACATTAGCAGAAAATCTACTTCATGAAATACAAGCAAATGGCATTATACAAATAGCTCCTTTTCATCCGAATTTTCAGTTTGCGGATGAACCTGAAGATGATATCAGTAATTATACTAACCGTAGTCCATATCCTATTTTGCATTTAATCCGGGAAAGTAGTATCGATCAGGCTGTTGCAGCATTTCCAGATGCTGCAACTATTTATGAACGTAATAAAACGTTATTAAGAAAAATGGGGATAGAAGGCTGGACAAAACTGGCTATAGAATATCCGACACACAAATCAAAATAACTTAACCTGAAATGACAAATCTACCCATACGGTCCGAGTCTTTCACAAATACCATATAAATCTATCAACAGTTAACTATTATTTTTCAGGTCTGACACTTTTAGTTAATAACTCACCTTTTATCATATTAATTCTTCAACATCATAAGGAATTATTGTGAAAATCTCTGTCTGCTTAAATAGTAAACCATATACAATGTCGCCGGTTAATTCTTCTAAAGAGCGGTTTACCTTTTCTTTGTCACAGCAAGGTAATCGAATACTGCAATTAATCATTTTAATTATACTCAGTTTAGTTCCTTTTCCTGTACTGGCTGCCGGATTACCTGCCAATGAGTTGAGTTTATGGTGGTGCATCCCCTTTATTGGTACACTTTTAACTATAGCATTATGTCCGATGCTACTTCCCAAATTATGGCATCATCATAACGGGAAAATCATTTGTATTTGGTGTGCATTATTTTTGTTACCATTGAGCTGGTTTTATGGTACGTCTGAAGGTATATCTATTACTGTGCATGCATTATTTCAGGAATATATACCTTTTATGCTATTGCTACTGGTTTTGTATACCTTGTCTGGTGGTATCTTTATCAATATTAATGGTACGGGTAATGTAAAACTGAATGTGCTGATACTGACTGCAGGTACAGTACTTGCGGGTGTTATGGGCACAACTGGTGCTGCCATGCTATTTATCCGCCCCTTATTACGAGCCAATGCCCGTCGACGCCATCGAACTCATCTTGTGATATTTTTTATTTTCCTCGTTGCTAATATTGGCGGCGGATTAACACCACTAGGTGATCCTCCTTTATTTCTGGGCTTTCTGAAAGGTGTTGGTTTCCAATGGACTTTCAGTCATATGCTGTTACCAGTACTCATAAATACTCTGATTTTACTTTTGATATTTCTTTGTATTGATCACTATTTATTACAACAAGAGCCGAGTACTGATAATAAAGTTAAAGTACAGAAAACTATTTTTTCATGGTCTGTTCAGGGTAAAGCCAATCTGTTGTTATTATTTGCTGTTACCGGAGTAATATTAATTTCCGGTTTATATAAAAATGCACCGACATGGTATGTTTACGGAGTTGAAATCAGTTCAGTTGCATGGATACGTGATGGCTTACTATCAATCATTACCTTATGTTCGCTTAAATTAACACCGGCAAAAATACGCCGGCAAAATGACTTTAACTGGACTCCGATGGCGGAAGTAGGCAAATTATTTATCGGTATTTTTATTACTATTGCACCCGTTATGGCTATGTTAAAACTCGGAGACACGGGGAATTTCAAAATATTGATAAATATCATTGAGCATAATGGTGAACCGGTCAATACCCTCTATTTCTGGCTGAGCGGGTTATTATCCGGCTTTCTGGATAATGCACCTACCTATCTGGTGTTTTTTAACCTTGCAGGTGGTGATGCAGTCACACTAATGCAACATTTACCGGCCACATTAACAGCTATTTCTATGGGTTCAGTGTTCATGGGGGCATTAAGTTATATTGGTAATGCTCCTAATCTCATGGTTAAATCCATTGCCGAACAACATCAAATTACTATGCCAGGCTTTTTTGGCTACATGGGTTGGTCTGTTGCTTTACTTATTCCGGTTTTTTTGCTGGATACTTTGCTGTTTTTTTAACTTATCTGGATAACCGGTTATTAAGGATTATTAGTCATGCAATTAATAAAATACTTGCAAGCACAAGGTTTGGGTAGTCGCAAGCAATGTCAGGCATTAGTTACCGATAGTGCCGTACAAATTAATAATACACACTGCAATGATCCTCATATGGAGATCAATCCGCAAATGGTAAGCAGTTTACACATTGATGATGTAAGCCTGATACCAGTCCCTCTTCCTTACTTTTATATTCTGCTCAATAAGCCAGCAGATTATGAAACCTCGCATAAACCACAATTTTATCCAAGTGTTTTCAGTTTATTACCAGAACCATTGCGACATCTTGACATGCAGGCTGTAGGTAGACTGGATGCAGATACAACCGGTGTACTGATTCTGACTAATGATGGTCAGTTTAATCACCGTTGCACGTCACCAAAACATAAACTTCCAAAAATTTATCGTGTCAGTTTGAAGCATGCTGCAGACGAAAAACTGTGTACTATTTTAAAAAACGGGGTCTTGTTGCATGATGACAATGAAATAGTAACAGCACAGGCCGCTGAGTTAACTGACCCGTATACCTTGCTGCTTACGATTACTTCAGGTAAATATCATCAGGTTAAGCGTATGGTTGCGGCCGCAGGCAATCGTGTTTCCGCTTTGCATCGCTGTGCTTTCGGACAATGGGAAACTGATCATTTACCCACTGGAGAATGGCGTTTTTTTCAACCAGAATCTGACTTGAAGTAACATGCCTAATACAGATTTTATTTTTCAATTGATAAGTATAATCGGAACTGCCGCTTTTGCTGTATCCGGCTATCTGGTTGGTTTCCGCAAAAGGCTGGATATTCTGGGCGTAGTGATTGTAGCTTTGCTAACTGCAGTAGGCGGAGGCATGATGCGTGATGCTCTGGTTGGCCACATTCCAATGATTTTTAAAAATAATACTGCATTATGGACTATTTTCATTACACTAGTAATTTCTTGGGTATGTCATTTGCAGTATTACCGTCATCGTGTATTGACTGTATGGTTTGTCGTTGCCGATGCACTGGGACTAGCCGCTTTTAGTTTGACAGGTGCGCAAGTCGGCCTTGATCTTGAGTTAAACTGGTTTGGGGTAATTACACTGGCATTTGTAACAGCAGTAGGTGGCGGCATACTACGCGATATACTGGTAAATGAAGTACCCATTATTTTGCGCAGCGATATTTATGGCACTATTGCTATTTTACTTGGTCTGCTATTGTGTTTGCTGGATCACTGGAAAATGGTTACACCAGTGAGTATCAATATTTTATTTATTGGCGGAGTAATAAGCCGTTTATTCGCTTATCATTACAATATTACCCTGCCGGGATTTCAAAAGAAAAAAAATTACAAAATATAACAAAACTATAAGAACTTTCTCAGCAAAAAACAGTCTAAGTCATTAAGATGATATCTATACGCAGCAACAAGCGTATAACTTAAAGATTTAAAATGGTTTTTAGTATTCTCTTGTCGAAACATTATTTTAGCCCTCTGCTGCTTCTCCCCTTGGCACAGAGGGTTCTTTTTATTCTCAATCTTTGATTGCCATTTAACCCATACAATAAAACTAATGGATATACCATAAACACATATAATTTTTAGTTCTGATATTTAGTTACTATTGTCTTAATTTATTCAGATTTATAGTATGAATTAATGATAAATATTTTTATAATCAATTATGTTTATACTAATTTCATACGATACAATACTGTCTTTTTCGCAAAAGCCACCATAAAACCGTAAAAGAGATTAAATAATTACTACATTTTTGCTTGAAATCTTATTTTTCAGCGCTATGTACGGTAGAGTTAGTTTTAATATTTCTGATGTGAAAGTATCCAAGTGATGGAAAATAGAAAATTACGCTATATAGTTTCAGCATTAATCCTTTGTCTGACACTAAGTCCACTGGCTGAAGCCAAACGAATTGGCGGCGGCAGTAATCGTGGAATGTCACGCTCCAATTACTCCAACTCTTATTCCAACTCCGGACGCAATGATTATCGTGCTAACAACCAGAATAATTACTCTGGTCAGACACAGCCTCGCTCAAGCAATACCGGTCGGATAATTGGTGCAGGTGTAGCTGGTGCGACGATTGGAGCCCTTGCCGGTCATGCAATGGCTAATCATAATCAGCAGCAATCTAATGCACCAGCTCCGAATGCTGATGGTAATTACAGTGAAAACACCAATGATAATAGCGTAGCAGCTACTCAATCGACCAATAATGATCAGCCACAAGTACAGTCACAACCAGAGAAAAAAAATGGTTTTAGCTGGCTTTGGCTACTTATTATTGCATTAGGCGGCTTTTATCTTTACCGTCGTTTTACCGGCAAAAAAAATCATCAGTCCAATATACCTTACGCGGGTACTGGAAAGTATGGAAATTTTAACTCATCAAATATTAATGGCAATAGTAACAGTACCAATATATTTGGACAAAAAATTGTAAGCAATAATAATTCCATACCACATAATTCATCTACTATGGCAGACGGAAGCAATCCAGATGCATTTCTGCGCTTTGCCCGCCAGCGTTTTAATCATGTCCAGTCAATGAACAACGCTTCTAATCTGGAAGAAATACGTCGCTACTTTACTTCAGATATGTTTGCAGATATTCGTAATGATATTATGAATAATCAGGATACAGCTGAATTTAGTAATCTTAATACCGATCTAGTAGACAATACTCAGGAAAATGGTCAGTATGTTGCCAGTGTACGATTTAGCGGTTTGGTAAGTGAAGAGTTGGGCAGTCCACAACAGCCATTCAGTGAAATCTGGCATTTTGTTAAACCGATTGGTAGTCAGCAAGACTGGCTGATTGCCGGCATACAACAGAATTAATCAGTAACTGCAAAGAAATAACCAATATTTCACTTAACATGTTTAAAAGCACTGATAATATCAGTGCTTTTTTACTTAAAATATGGGACAAATATCATTATTCAAACAAGATAATCCCGTTTATAACGTATTGATAAAAAAGTAATGCCGTCTATATTTTCATTATCCGGACATCATTCATGCGTTTCAAAATATACATTACCATAATATTCTTTGAATATCATTGAGTTAACATTATTTACAAAACTGCTGTTTATGATATTGATTTATATTTTTATTAATTACTCTATTACCGAATTAGTGTTGTATTAATAATTATTGAATACAAATAATATAAGCACATTCAAACTAAAGTTGATTTTTAAAAATATTACATACTTAAAACATTTTTCTTCACACCATATTAAAGAATAATGAAATAAAAACTGCCGGCAGCACTGTTATTGGTATGAATAATTTATAACAACGGACCAACCAGACGCACTGTATTCTCCACCAGCCCCCACCACTTTGAACGAGCCTGCCATGTTTTCAGTTCGATAAATTCACAAGCTTTCAAATAAGTACTCTGTAATGCCACTACTTTTTCAGTCATACTTTCATCATAAATAGCCAGACTAATTTCCATATTGAGATAAAAACTGCGCATATCCATATTTACAGTGCCAAACAAAGTGTAATCACTATCTACAGTTAAAGTTTTAGCATGTAACAGCCCACCCTTAAACAAAGCAATTTTCACCCCAGCCTGTAATAGTCTTGGATAATATGCACGTGAAGCATATTTCACCAGCATTGAATCCACTGCTTCCGGTACAATCAGAGTAACATCCACTCCCCTGGTAGCAGCCGTAGTTAAAGCCAGCAGCAAAGCATCATCCGGAACAAAATAAGGCGTCGTAATAATAATACGTCGTGTAGCGGCATGAATTGCATTAACAATAGTGTCGTAAATAACCGGACTGCCTTGCTCAGGTGCTGAAGGAATCACCTGAACTACTACACCACTTTGTTCCTGTTGTGCAACTTGCAGATTATGCATGAGTGCCTGTTTACCGTAACTGTCTACCCATTGCTGTACCTGCATTAAATTAGATTCAGTTTCTACTGCCATATCACCGGCAAATACTGCTGCCAGAGGTTGTACCAGACTTCCTTCACAACGCATCATCACATCAACCCATTGTCCGACACCAGCATTTTTTTTGAAAAAACGCGGGTCGACCAGATTAAAACTGCCGGTATAGCCAATTTTCTGATCTATAACCGCAATTTTACGATGATTACGCAAATCTGCACGTACAAGAAAAGTGCGCCATAATTCAACAGGTAAAGCTTCAGTCAATGTAATACCTGCATTGCGTAAACGCTGAGGCCAGTCACTACGCCAGAATTTTACACTACCAATACTGTCAACCAGCATACTGGTAACCACACCTCGTTGTGCTGCTGCAATGGCATCATTCAGCAATTCAATAATTTCTCCCTGCGGATCAACAATATAAAAAGCCAGTAAACAGCTTGTTTTCGCATGCTGAATATCATAACGAATGGCGGCAATGATTTCTTCATCATTGGTAAGAAGCTTTAAGTGATTGTATTCGGTAGCCTCAAATCCAGTTTTATCGGCTGCAATCAAACTGATACCATGATAACGTTCATTCAGACCACTACAAGCATGCTGATTGAAATTATGCAGATATTTATTACTGAATCCCTGATAAAATTTCACCAGTTCATTCTGACGACGTAGCCGGCGTGAACCCAGCCTGGGTTCACCAATTAACAAGTAGCCTACAGCCCCGACTAAAGGAAAAGCCATTAACATCAGAATCCAAGCAACGGAAACTCCTGTATTACGCTGATGGTATAACACTCTCACTACCAGAACAGTAACCACAATCACATGTAATACAACAAGAATTTCAGCCCAGGGTATATCATGTAACATATAAGTAAACCAATTATTTAATGTCTAGAATATAGTAGATTATAAATGGATAAATAATCTATATAATGAATTGAGATAAATATCAGATAAAAAATTCTGGCAGGTACAGAAAACTAAGTCTGTGACTGCCAGAAATAGCAAGTAATTATTCACATCATTTATTTGTTTCAGAATTAATTAATATTCTCTGAAATAAAAATAATTAATTCTGATGATATTCTGTAGAAATGCGATGTACCGCATCTACTGCATATTTCACCATTTCCGGATTAGTATATTGATTGATACCATGACCCAGATTAAATACATGTCCGCTGCCAGCTCCGTAAGCAGCAAGTAAACGCTTTACTTCGTCTGTAATACTTTCTGAATCACCAAATAGAGCCAGCGGGTCAAGATTTCCCTGTAATGCCACCTGCTGTCCGACCAACTGACGTGCCTGCTGTAAATTGACAGTCCAGTCCACGCCTAACGCATCAGCACCCAGTGCTGCTAATTGTTCCAGCCACTGGCCACCGCCCTTAGTAAATATAATGACTGGTACCCTACGACCATCTGCTTCACGCTGTAAGCCTGAAACGACCTGTTGCAAATAGCGTAAATCAAACTCCTGAAAAGCTTTATCGCTGAGAATTCCGCCCCATGTATCAAAAATCTGTACGGCCTGCGCACCTGCAGCTATCTGTTCATTCAAATAAGCAGTTACAGTCTGCGCATTAATATCCAGTATCCGGTGTAACAATTGCGGTCGCTGATAAAGCATGGTTTTCAATAAACGAAAATCCCGACTGCCTTCTCCTTCAACCATATAACAGGCTAGTGTAAACGGACTGCCAGAAAAACCAATTAACGGTACACGACCGTTCAAAGCATTACGTATACTATGAACAGCATCGAACACATAGCGCAAACGGTTCATATCAGGAACCTGTAAACGTGTCACATCCTTTTCATACTGCAACGGATGAGTAAATTTAGGTCCTTCACCTTCGACAAAATGCAAACCCAGCCCCATTGCATCCGGTATAGTGAGAATATCGGAAAACAAGATAGCAGCATCCAGTGCAAAACGCTCCAATGGCTGAAGAGTCACCTCTGTAGCCAGCTCTGGATTATGACAAAGTGCGAGAAAACTGCCGGCTTTCGCCCGTGTTTCTCTGTACTCCGGTAAATAGCGTCCAGCCTGTCTCATTAACCATACCGGCGTATATTCAACCGGCTGCTTTAGTAAAGCACGTAAAAAAATATCGTTATGTAAAACTGCCATAATTAACCTCAGGCAGTTAGTACATACAGTACCAACTGCCTGTTAAATAAAAACTAAAAATTACAACTCATCATTATTACCAATTGTGGCCAGAATTTCATTACGCTGCTGCTCGGCAGCCTCGCTCTGACCGGATTGCTCCAGTACTTTAGCTAATAACAATCTGGTTACATTATTATTACTGGCCTGCAAACTGGCTTCGAGATAAGTTTTTGCCTTTCCCCAAAGTTGTTGCTGATAACTTAACTCACCCATCAACAATAGTATGTCCGGGTCTTGCGGATTTTGTTGTAACCACTTATCGACGGTTACCATATTTTTTTGCTGTTCTTTACTGCTTAGATATTGATTGGCCTGATTAAATGCAGGTAATAGTGAAGCATCATGAGTGCGCGGATAATATTTTTTTACCCATTTCAATGCCTGAGTATACATACCTAGCTGAAGATATTTTTCTGCAATGTTTGCACTAAGTGTACTTTCACGTTCATCTACCGGAATCAAATTAAGACTGCTTTTCAGCTCACTCGGCTCTTTAACATTTGCCAGTAACTGTCGATAAGCCCAGTATTGGTAATTATGCTGTTCGCTTTCGCTTAACGCCCCTGCGCGGCTTAATTTATCAACTGCTTCCAAAACACCCTGAGCATCATGCTTTTCCCAGTCATATCGTAACTGCAGCTTAACAAGCTGGGTTAAATTCGGATTGATTTTGGCTGCTGCTTCTAGTGCACTTCTGGCTTGCTGATCATTGTGCTGTGATAAAGCTGATTGAGCCAGAAGCAAATAGCGGGAAAGCTGCTGTTTTTCCGGCAACTTTGCAATTTCATCTAAATAACGGTCTCGTGTTGTACTGTCATCCATCTGATCAGCACTATGGGCAGCCAGTAATAAGGCCAGAGCACGACTGTGCTGCCCCTGTTTATTACGTAAGATCCGCTCAGCCTCACGCTCAGCAAACTGATAGCGACCTTCAAAGTAGGCTAAACCGGCATGATTTAATGCTGTTTCAACCTGATGGCGCTGATGATTGATACGCCAGTGATGCCAGTGACCGGGTAAATGCACAAAACCCATAATAATGCGTAAAAATATATACAACAGCACTACCGTTAGCAGCACAAGACCAATAAACAGCTGCAGATTGATACGTATCAGAGTTTGCTCAACTACAATATACACATCACCACTGTAATATTTCGCACCCAGTACGACACCCACTGCAACAATAAACAGAACAATCAACCATAATAGAGATCTCATAATGAATGGTCTCCTTGTCTGGAAGATGACGCTGCAGAAGCATTATTACTGTTTATAGGGCTAGCCTGTTGTTGTTCGGTATGTACCGGTACACTGCTGGCAGATGATGCACTTAAATCCGGCAACGCCGTTGACATATCCATTCCAGACTGATTCTGGTATTCACGTACAGCAGCCAGGCTGGCTGACAGACTATTGTCCTGACTAGTTTGCACGTTAAGTGTCTTTAACTGAGTTAATTCTTTCAGCCACGACTGCGTTGCTGCTGAACCACCGTCAAAATATTGCTTAACAGCAGCTTCTGCACCATTTAAATCAGCAACATAGACTTCTCCGCGGCGCTGAATCAGAGCAATACGTGCATCCAGCAATCGCAGCCGCAGATTTTCACGTACAAAATATATCTGTTCAGGCGACATTAGCATTGAATCATTGTGATTAATGTGACGCACTTCTACCATACTGCGTAAAGAGTGCAAAGTATTTTGCCATGTACGCTGCCACCATGAAGCATTTGGATTCACCGGTGTATTACTTGTCACTCCGGGCTGTAACTGACTTTCAACTACTAACGGCAGACCTGCTATAGCAGACTCAAGACGATTTAGACGCAATGAAACACTGGCAACATCCAGATAAGGCCGGTTTTTCAGATTTTCCAAATCACTGCTTATAGCCTTTTTGATAGACAGCAATTGCGGCTGGTCAAAGCGAGATAGCCGGCCATCCAGACTTTCAAGTACATTAACTGCAACAGGAACATTACCGGAAATCAGCAACTGCTGAGAGGCAAGATTCAATGTAGCTTCTATTTCATCAACCAGCCAGTCAGTGCGATTTTTTACCAGCTCCTGATAGGCACGGGTAAGCCGGTCTACATTATCACCCTGAGTTTTCTGTTGGGTTTGAATTTCCTGCAATTGACGACTTAACTCATCAATGCGTGTCAGGCTGGTTTCTATCGAAACAACTGTTTTGCTGGCACTAATTCCAGCATTGTCGATTTTCTGATCAAATTGTATCTGCTGGTTTTTAAGCTGATTCTGTCCTTCAACAAATAAAAACCCACTGGCTCCCAGAGCCAGTAATGATAATACCAGTGCGCCCAGAGCAATTCCCTTACCTGAGCCGGATTGCGACTGTTTTGCCGGAGATGGCTGAACAGGAATACTAGATGCAGAAGCATCTGATACTGTGTTGTTTTTTTGGGAATTCATAGTTTGATGTGTCGTGTTTTGATCTTTATTGGTAGCTTCAGTAATCGCAGAAGTAGCCGATTCGGGAGGAGCACTAACTTCGCCTTGTTTATTCACCAGCAATGGCTGCTTTTCCTGTTCAGGAGGCTGGCCAGCCTGTGCATTCTGTTGTTCACTCATTCGGTATACTCCCTACTTTATATAATAGGTTAACAGCACTACTGAAGAAAATATCATCAGGTGCTGCGTGAATGCAAAAGTGCCAGTCCGCGACATAAGTCCGGAACATGAAGTGTCTGGACACCATATCCGGTTAACGTAGCATCTATGCGCGGATGGTGAACTAAGTATAACAAGCTTTTGCTAACTGCGTACAAATCCGGAGGTAATTGAGTAAACCACGCTTGGACTGCGGCAGTTGTCGTCATATACACTGCCTTCAAATTTCCCTGTTCAGCCTGTGTTGAAATAACTGACCAGTTTATAGGCACCGGATTTCGCTGATATACTTCTGCTACCTCAATTTGCCATCCTAGTTGATGCAGTTGCTTAATCAGCCAGTCGCGGCCACCTATGCCTCTAATCAATAGCAATTTACCTTTACGCTGCTGCCATAAAGGCAAATGTAAAACTGCTTCACTATCATGTCCGTTTTCCGGATAAACAATCTGTTTAAATCCATAACTGGATAATGCTGATGCCGTAGCAGCACCCACTGCCACATGTATTAATTTATCAGAACGTGAAACATAATTTGCAGCAATATGTACGGCACTCGGGCTAACCCAGAAAATAATATTCTGACTCTGGCTTTGACCAGATAGCCGGTTTAAAGCCGCTGATTGTGTCTGTAATTGCAGATATTCAAGTAAAATAGGTTGCCAGCCATAACGAATGCAACAGCCTATATCGGCAGTAGCTGCCAGCTGCGGACGCATTAGCACCAGACAAGGTAAAGTATTCATCGGATAGATAAAACATCATTAATTAACTGCTGCGCACCTTGATCAGCTAGCTGCTGTGCAACCATCAAACCCAGCTGCTCTGCTTCACTAATATTTGCCTTTTCACTGGCTCGCAACACTGTTACACCATCTGCAGATGCCACTAAACCACGTAACTCAAGCATGCCGGATTTTTCAGTACAATACGCTGCCAGCGGTACCTGGCAGCTACCACCAAGTACACGTGCCAGAGTGCGTTCTGCAGTAACACAGGCTGCTGTAACAGGATGGTGTAATGGTTGTAATAAAGTCAGTAAGTCCTCACGATGAGCGGCGACCTCTATAGCCAGCGCCCCCTGACCGGCAGCTGGCAGCAATATTTCTGGAGATAATATACACTGAATTCGCTGCTCTAAACCCAGTCGCTCAAGACCGGCTGCAGCAAGAATAATTGCAGCATATTCCTGTCTGTCAAGTTTATCCAGACGTGTTTGCACATTACCCCGCAGAGGCTTTACCTGCAAATTAGGATACAGCAACCTAATCTGAGCTTCCCGACGCAGACTTGAAGTTCCGACTATGGCATTAGCCGGTAAATCAGCCAAACAGCTAAACTGATGAGAAACAAATGCATCAAACGGATTAGCCCGCTCAGTTATTGCTGCCAAGATAAATCCATCCGGCAGTTGCATAGGAACATCTTTAAGAGAGTGCACAGCAATATCTGCTGTTCCCTTTTGCAAGGCTAACTCAAGCTCTTTTATAAATAATCCCTTACCACCTATTTTGGATAAAGACTGATGCAATATCTGATCACCTCGGGTTGTCATACCCTGAATTTCAACAGATAACCCCGGATATGCAGTCTGAAGACATTGCTGTACATAATGAGCCTGCCACATAGCCAAAGTGCTCTCGCGGCTGGCAATGACTAAATCATTTTTTGTCATATTAATTTACAAGAATCTAGAAAATCAGAACAGAAATTTTAGCACTAACTAAAATTTGATTTTGATATACCACCCATATCAGCAGGATAAAGAATGTGCTTCAGGACGTTGCAGTAATTCATTAACCAGACTAGATACACCAGCCTGAGCCGGTGCGCGAATAATCTGTACATTTTGCAAGCCATCAATCGGCTGGGGATCAACAAGGTAAATTTCAGCGTTCGGTGGTATATACTGGATTAGACCAGCGGCCGGATAAACCTGCAAGGAAGTGCCAATGATAATTGCAATATCAGCTGAACGCATCACTTGTATAGCCTGTTCAATCATAGGCACCGCCTCACCAAACCAGACAATATGCGGCCTCATCGGAAAACCATTAACATCAACATCTGTTACTTTCTGATCCCCCGGGCAATCCACAATATAATTTTCATCAACACAGCTTCTGGCTTTTAATAACTCACCATGTAAATGTAAAACATGAGCACTTCCGGCTCGCTCATGCAAATCATCTACATTTTGAGTAATTATATCTACATCATAACCATCTTCCAGACGTTTCAGAGCAACATGAGCAGAATTGGGTTCGGTTTTTAGCAGTTGACGTCTTAGGTGATTATAAAAATTAAGCACATATAATGGCTGACGCTTAAATGCCTCCGGTGTTGCCACATCCTCTACACGTTCACCCTCCCACAAACCTCCCTGATTACGAAAAGTCTGTAAACCGCTTTCAGCACTAATACCGGATCCGGTTAATACAACAATATGCTGTCTGTTTGAGTTGGGCATAAATTCCATCATCAGATATGTATAAAAGCCGTAATCGCTGCTTTCAGTCGTTGTAATCCTGCCTGTAAATCAGTATCACTCAATAACAAACTCGGAGCCAGACGCAAGACATTATTACCGGCAACCAAAACCAGCAAACCATGTTGTAAAGCCAATTGCATTAACTGAGCAGCCTTTCCGGAATATGCCTCAGACATAACACAGCCAAGTAGTAATCCCTGACCCCTTACCTGAGAAAATACGCCAGTTGATTCAGCAAGTTCCTGCAAACCTGCCTGTAATTTTTTCCCTTGCTGAAGCACATTCTGCATTGTTTCCGGTGTATTAATAATATCAAATGCAGCACAACCGACGGCACAGGCCAACGGATTACCACCAAAAGTACTGCCATGGCTGCCCGGTGTAAAGCTGTTTCCTATCTGAGCTGTGGTCAGCATTGCACCAATAGGAATACCACAACCCAAAGCTTTGGCGCTAGAAACTATATCTGGCTGAACATCATAATATTGATGGGCAAACAGTTTTCCTGTTCGCCCCATACCTGTTTGTACTTCATCAAAAATCAGTAAAGCCTGATGCCGGTCACAAGCCTCTCTGGCTGCCTGCAAAAATTCTTCAGTTGCCGGTAATACTCCGCTTTCCCCCTGAATAGGTTCAATGACAACTGCACAGGTTTTATCGTTAACAGCTGCCACAATGGCTGAGGAATCATTAAACGGAATATGTTTAATTCCGGTAGGTAAAGGTGCAAAATCATTACTGTATTTAGGTTGCCCGCCTACTGATACCGTAAACAAAGTACGTCCATGAAATCCGTTTACACAAGCTATAATTTCATGTTTTTCAGTTCCAGCAAAATGATCTCGTGCATACTTGCGAGCCAGCTTGAAAGCAGCCTCATTGGCTTCTGCTCCGGAATTACAGAAAAATACTTGCTCAGCAAAGGTATTTTCTACGAGTCTTTTTGCCAAATCCTGTGCCGGCTGTGTTGTATAAATATTAGAAATATGCCAAAGCTTGTGTGCCTGTGCAGTCAGTGCCTGAATTAAGGCAGGATGGCAATGCCCCAGTGCATTAACAGCAATACCGCCGGCTAAATCTATATATTCCTGACCATTATCATCCCATACCCGACTGCCCTGTGCATGATCCGGCAGGATAGGTGCAAAAGTAAAATTCGGGGTTAAGTAGTTGTGCATTTTTCTCTCTATTTATTATAAAAACATAATTTGGCTTGTAAAATTATATATTGTTACAGCAATCATGAATTAAAGTCTGATCAATTAAAATATAGCCACAAAACAACTAAATTTTGTATAAATAATACAAGATTACCACTTAGATAATAATAAATTCAAATATGTATGCTATTTAATCAAAATATACCAGTATGTTTTGCCGCTAAATAATCAAATTTGAAATTCTTTTCAATGAAACAGATACGAGTACAATCCATGAATAAATCTGGAGTTTTAAAAAAAAACAGTTTTGATTAAAATTCAGATTTGCCGGATTTAAATAGATAAAATCTACTTCTATCATATTAATATCACATCTGACGTAAGCGATTAATCCTGTTATCCAGTGTTGGATGAGTACTGAAAATCGCATCAGCAGTTTCACTGGCAATTCCGAAAGCCAGCATACCTGCAGGTAAATGGCTAGTTTCACCTTTTAATCTTTGCAGGGCCGCTATCATTTTAGGCGCACCTACCAGATGAGCCGCTCCTTCATCTGCACGGTATTCACGCTGACGGCTAAACCACATAACTATCAAACTTGCCAGAAAACCAAATACTGTCTGTAAAATCATGCTTACCAGATAATAAGTACCATGAGATACCTCACCATTATCTTTTCTGGCTACAATCTCAGCAATTCGATGAGCCCAGAAAAAAACAAAAGTATTAACCACTCCTTGTAACAAGGTCATCGTTACCATATCACCATTGCCAATATGAGCTATTTCATGAGCCAGTACCGCTTCTACTTCATCCTGTGTCATACCATGCAGCAAACCGGTACTTACTGCTACCAGTGAACTATTGCGTGTAGCTCCGGTAGCAAAAGCATTAGGCTCGGGTGAAATATAAATAGCCACTTCCGGCATGGCAATATTCCACTGACTGGCCAGACTGGCAACAGTATTTAACAGCCAGGCTTCTTCTGCTGTTTGAGGCTGACCAATGACTTGACCATTAACAGAATTGAGTGCCAGTGTTTTAGACATTAGCAAAGAAACAAAAGAACCGGTAAAACCAACAACAGCAGCGAGTAACAACAGAATACCATAGCTATCACTATGAATATTAATACCCAAGAGTGTACAGAAAATATTCAGAACAATATTGATAACAATAATGACTGCCAGATTAGTAGCAATAAACAATACAATGCGTTTCACATTATACCCTTTTAATTTCTGTAAAATTTCATTAGTACAATAATATCAGTGACATATATAATAGTTATATTTAATTTTTATCTAATAAAAAACTGATATTTTATTCATAAATTTCGTAAATCAATTATTTAAAAAATTTATTGAAATCTAGCATTAAAAGCATAACAAATAATCATATGACAATTAACCAATATATGCTTAAATAATATTATGACCTAAAATTTAAAGACGTACTTGTCCTTGTCCCAAAGCAATCCATTTCTGGCTGGTTAATCCATATAAACCAACCGGGCCTCGAACATGCATTTTATCAGTCGATATTCCAATTTCAGCCCCCAAACCATATTCATATCCATCTGCAAAACGAGTTGATGCATTAACCATTACACTAGATGAGTCTACCGTACGTAAGAATAATTGTGCATTAGATAAGTCATTTGTGACAATACTATCAGTATGATGGCTACCGTAGTAATTAATATGACTGATAGCTTCGTTGATATCATTCACCACTTTAATTGAAAGAATAGGAGCCAGATACTCTGTTGACCAATCGACTTCTGAGGCGGGAATAATATTATCATTCAAAATTTTCTGAGTACGTTCACATCCACGTAATTCAACACCTTTTTCTGCATATTTTTCTTGAAGTAAAGGTAATAATTCTGTTGCACGACTAGCATGAATCAGCAAAGTTTCCATAGTATTGCACGTTCCGTAACGTGAAGTTTTAGCATTGATAGCGATATTAATCGCCATTTCTGCCTCAGCTGATGCATCAATATATACATGACATATACCATCCAGATGCTTGATAACCGGTATCCGCGTTTTTTCATTTACCCGCCGCACCAGACCTTTACCGCCCCGCGGAATAATTACATCAATATATTCAGATAAACTCACCAGTATATCTACACCGGCACGATCAGTATTAGTCAGCAGATTAACGGCCGTTTCCGGTAAACTAGCCTGTTTTAATGATGACGAAATAACCGAAGCAATTGCTTTATTGGTATTGATTGCTTCACTACCACCCCGTAATACACAACTATTACCTGCTTTCAAACATAATATCGCCGCATCCAGAGTGACATTCGGACGGGATTCATAAATCATACCTATTACACCTAACGGCACGCGCATTTTACCGAGCCTAATGCCATTAGGCAGTACACGGAATTCATCCATTTCACCAACGGGATCCTCCAATGCGGCAACCTGATGTACACCATCAATCATTGCTGCAATTCTGCTTTGTGTAAGTTGCAGCCGATCCAGTAAAGCAGAATCCACTCCCTGCTGCCGTGCCAAACTCATATCCGTTTCATTGGCAGCAAGAATTGCATCTCGCTCAACAGACAAGCCCTTTGCAATAAAGGACAATACCTGATTTTTCTGTACAGTAGATGCTGTATTAAGAGAAAAGCATGCATCCTTGGCTGCTTTAGCGATATCAGTAATATACTTGGTTAATTCCACGTGAGTTTACTTTCCTAAAAATAATACAAAAAATCATTCGTATTCTTATATAAAATCACATAAGACACATTTACCCAAGTAAAACAACCCTTGCATACCCATTAGAATCCATATGATATGTTAATTTCATCACATCTAAAATAGTTATCCAGCTATAGATTTAATCAATATGCGTATCGGTTGAATCTTTAAACTGAGTTTGTGGCTTTAGGACAATTAAATCATCTACAGCACCTATTGCATTGATATCCTTACCGGGATAATCCAGCTCAGTAAGAAAATGACGAATACAATTCAAGCGCGCACGTTTTTTATCGTCAGACTTAATCACTGTCCATGGAGCATCGCCGGTATGAGTATGGAAAAACATATCATTTTTAGCTTCAGTATAATCATCCCAGCGATCCAAGGACTGAATATCAACCGGAGAAAGCTTCCAATGCTTTAACGGGTCATCGCGCCGTGAAATAAAACGACGGAGCTGCTCTTCTCTGGATACAGAAAACCAGAATTTAAACAAATATATGCCACTATTTACCAGCATACGCTCCAATTCTGGTGTCTGGCGCATAAACTGCAAATACTCATGAGGCTGACAAAATCCCATTACACGCTCCACTCCGGCACGGTTATACCAGGAACGATCAAAAAAAACCATTTCACCACTAGTAGGCAAACGCTCAATATAACGCTGAAAATACCATTGCCCTTTTTCAGTTTCCGTAGGTTTTTCAAGTGCTACAACTCGTGCACCACGAGGATTAAGATGTTCCATAAAACGTTTAATCGTTCCCCCTTTACCTGCAGCATCTCTTCCTTCAAATAAAGATACAATTTTCTGACCTGATTCCTTAACCCAGTTTTGCACTTTCAGTAATTCTATTTGCAATTTTGCTTTTTCACGTTCATAAGCCGCACGCCGCATCCGGGTGCGATAAGGATAGTTTGATGGCAAAGGAGCTGTAGATGAATCTTCATCTGTATGCCTTTTTCCCTGGGAGTCCAATACACTTTTCTCAAAAACTGTCAGCGTGGCTTCTTTATCCTTTGTATCAATTTCACTTGACTGCTCTTTCTGTAATTGTTGCTCGCTCATATATAATTCCTTTCTTTTCAACCCAGAAGCTATTTTAAAATTACTTATAAAATTGTGATAATTTGTATAATCATTGTAACTCAATGTTATATTGATATACTAAATAATATGAATTACTAAAATAGACGATTGATTTTATTGATATTTTAATCAATTTGTTTTTTTTACTTGATTACTTTTTCAGTATTCTGATTTTAAACCTTAAAATTTTCCGGCATTATTAATTAATTAAATATTAATGATTTAATACATCTATATTTAAAACCCAATAAAAATGGACAATCATCCGGATTGCCCATTTTTATTGGGGAATATAATTGTATTAATATTGAAATTTAAAATAATGAATCTAGCTGACCATTATCGCCAGATTGAGGTACAACTGGTATTTCACCTCCATCATCTGCACCTCCGCCATTATTATTACTGCTTGTTTTAGCTGTTACCGGACCATCTGCACGATTATCTAATGGCAAATCAGGATTAGTTGTCTGATGTTCTTTCAGAAAGTATTCACCGGATTTCTGAATAATACCTGCGGGAGCAGGTGTATTAACGACAGGTTTTCCTTTTAATGCATGTCGCATATATTCCAGCCATACCGGTACAGCAATAGTACCACCGAAAGCAGAACGCCCCATACTGCGAGGCCGGTCATAACCGATATAAACTGCACTGACGATGTTCGGATTAAAACCTACGAACCATGCATCTTTATTATCATTTGTTGTACCTGTTTTGCCTGCAATATCACTGCGTCCTAACGCATGTGCACTGTAAGCTGTACCATGGTTCACCACATCCATCATCATATGATACAGAATAAATGCGTTTCGTGGATCAATAGCCTGCGGTGCATTGACCTTAGCGACTAACGGCTGCATCCGCGCACGCAGATTACCGCGACTATCATAAATCCGGTCAATGACATAATTGGAAACTTTAAAACCGCCATTAGCAAAAATAGCATATCCTTCAGCCATCTGCATTGGCGTTACCTCACCACTGCCAAGAGCCATGGATAAGCTGTTCGGAATCTGCTCCAGACGAAAACCAAAATGCTGAACATACTGTCTGGCGTAGTCAACGCCCATTGCCATCAGTATGCGAATTGAAACCATATTTTTGGACGCAGTTAAAGCCTGACGCAATGTAATAAACCCGGCATAACGTCCGTCTGAATTCTTAGGTGTCCAGGCGCGACCGCCAGAACCCATTCCTGGTAAAACAATCGGAGCATCATTTACCAATGATGCCGGCGTAAAGCCTTTAGCAATAGCTGCTGAATAAATAAATGGTTTAAAAGATGAACCGGGCTGACGCTTGGCCTGAGTAGCACGATTAAAACTGCGGCGATAAAAATCATAACCACCAACCAAAGCTTTTACTGCTCCTGTTTGTGCATCCAGAGCAACAATCGCTCCTTGTAGCTCAGGCTGCTGTACAACACGATACTCTTTACCATCACCCCGTACATGCACAACAGAACCTACTCGGATAGCAGCATCTTCTAATTTTGGATTATTAATGGTTCGTTTAATCCAGTTGTAACTACTACCACCGATCCTGCTCTCTCCTACACCGCCAATGTACACCACAATTGAATTTGTACTAAGTTCAGTCACCACAGCCGGTAACATACCGTCTACAGCAGAACGATTTGCCAAGTACTGTTCTATTTGCTCATCACGCATATCTTCCGGGATTTTACTCAGGTCAAAAAAACCTTCTGCCCCCCGGTAAGCTGCGCCTCTATCAAAATTATTCAGCGTTTTACGCAAAGCTTCTGTTGCTACAGCCTGATCTTGCGAATTAACTGTTGTATAAACGCGAAATCCCTGAGTATAGGCTGCATCACCATATTTTTCATACATTTGCTGACGAACCATTTCTGCAACATAGAGTGCATTCTGATCGATAGGCTGCTGATAATGAACATAATTTAATGGTTCTGCAAAAGCGGCATCAGCCTGAGCAGGCGTAATTTTGCCCATTTCCACCATATTATTGAGAATATAACGCTGACGCATTTTAGCCCGTTGCGGATTTACAACAGGATTAAAGGTTGAAGGAGCCTTAGGTAAACCTGCCAAAATCGTTGCTTCAGCCAAGTCTAGTTTTTGTACCGGCTTATTAAAATAAACAAGAGAAGCAGCTGCAAACCCGTAAGCCCGCTGTCCCAGGTAAATCTGATTAAAATAAAGCTCAAGAATCTGATCTTTACTCAATTTCTGTTCGATTTTATATGCAAGAAGCGCTTCATTGAATTTACGCGTATAGGTACGCTCATTAGTCAGATAAAAATTACGTGCTACCTGCTGAGTAATCGTACTGGCTCCGGATTGCACACCACCGGTCAGATTTGTAATCAGAGCTCGGGCAACACCAATAAAATCGACTCCGCCATGGTCATAAAAACGTTTGTCTTCAGCAGCGACCACCGCATCTTTCAACACCTGAGGAAAGTCATTGATTCGTGTAAAAGCACGCTTTTCCTCTCCAAACTGCCCCAGCAGCTTATTATCTGCCGAATAAATTGTCAGCGGCAATTTGGGTTGATAATGTGTTACCGCTTCCAACGAAGGCAGTTTCGGATAGGTAACCATAATCGCCACTGCCAGCAAACCGACAGCAAATAGTGCCAGTCCGGCAAACAAACCTACAGCAGAAAGTAAGAATTTTCTAATCATAATCAACTAATTTTCATTTAAAGGCTGCGAAATATATCCAAAATAAAGTAAACTTTGTTCTAAATTTTGTTAGCAATACATAACAACTACTTTTAACATCCGACATGACCCGTTTGATAAACAGACAGAAAGCCCTTTCATGAAACTGAATAATTTTAATATAAATTCAAAGAATAAGAAGGTGGCCACAACATCCTCGAGACAGTGTCTTGGTATCAGTATTACTGATAAAAGCATTAACATGGTGCTATTAAATGCACGCAGTTTAAATCAATTTCGTCTCGAAAAATACGTTGTTGTCCCTCTGCCAAAAAATATTATTGGTAATGGCAACATCGAAGACCATGAAGAATTTGTAGCTTATTTGCAACAAGCAAAACAAAAATTGCAAAGCAATTGTCGTAACATTACGGTAGCTATTTCGCAAAAACAGGCCTCAGTTCAATTTCTCGACAGAAGTCCGGATACAGAGTATACCGAAGAAGAACAGATAATGGCTGAATTAGGTCAATATGACTCACTTGATGATGTGAGTTATGACTATCAGAGTGTTGATACAGATGATCTCGGTGATGAAAATCTGTTGTTAGTCAATAGCAAACGGGACGATGTCAATACTTTGATGGATGTTTATACTGAAGCTGGAATTGTACCTACACAGATGGATGTAGATTTACTGGCAATAATGAATAGTGCCATCACCTGGATCAATATCAGACAACCGGAACTGGCTAATAAATGTGTTGCTGTCTTCAATATTGATTACAGCGAAACACAAGCAATTATAATGCGCCACGGTAAATTACTTTATAAACAAGAAATTAACCTTGGTTATGATCATTTAATGCAGTCTTTAAGACGCAACTATCAGTTAACTGAAGAAGAAGCATGGGACATGCTTTATAATCCGTCCAAACCTGAAAATTACCTTGAATTAGTAGCCCACCCTTTCCAGCAACAATTTATTCAGGAAATTCAAAGGGTTTTACAGTTTTACTTCACATCAGCCAGCCAGGAAAATGAAATTGAGGAAATCCTGATTTTTGGCTATAGCAATAATAATGCCAATGGCTTTACTGACAGTATTAACCAGCAAACCCGTATACCGGCACAACAAATTAATCCTATCCTGTTAGCTCAGCCTGGTGATCGTATTGAAAAAGCTAAATTACTGCAGGATAGTAGCTTATTAACTGTTGCCTTTGGTCTGGCCGTAAGAGGATTATAAGATGTTACCATTACTAAAAATTAACCTGCTGCCTTATCGTGAAGTATTGCAGGCCAAACAAAAGAAAGAGTTTCAAACTTTACTTATCGGTGCAGTAATAATTGGTTTAGGTCTGGCCACTCTTGGCTATCTGACATTTGAAGGCCGGTTAAGCAGTCAGGAAAGACGTAATCAAGTATTAACAGACGGTATCAGTTTACTGGACAAAGACATTAAGAAAATTGGTCAGCTTGAAGCCGAGCGCAAAAACTTTCTGGCCCGGCAGGAAAAAGTTGAAGAGCTGTCCAATAAGCGTTTTGAAGCGGCAAGAATACTGGACACACTAAACACTGTTGCTCCTATGGGTTTGTATATCACCAGTATTGAGGCCCAAAACGCCAATACCTATATAATTAATGGCAGAGCATTCAGTGATGCTAAAACAGCAGCATTTATGAGTGCGCTTCCGGGTAAGTTATTCAGTACTCCCGAATTAATGAATATTAAACGTGTTAATAATGCACAAGAGTTTAGCATCCGTATAAGCTTGAATAGTCTCTCCGATCAAGGTGACAAGAGTGAGTTTGATCAGCACAATAGTGCAAACTCAATAAATGCTGAGCAAAATCAAGCAACAGAAACACAAAATAGTCAGAGTGACTCTGAAGCATCAGCGGCATCAAATTGAAGGAGAAACTGAATATGGCAAAAAATATTAATTTAAAAGCAATAGATTTAAACTCCTTACCACAACAAAGCAAACCTGTACAATTAGGTATTGCAGGCGGGATTGTTATTGTTATACTGGTATTGGCTTATTTCTTGGTATACAGTGGTGTAAATCAGCGAGTTACTGAGTTGCAACAGCAAGAAGAAGAGCTAAAACAGACTTATGCTGATAAAAGTAAAAAGGCAGCCCATTTAGATCAGCTGCAAGCTGAGCTCAATAATATAAATGGTTCATTTAATTTACTATTAAAACAGTTGCCTACACAAGCTGAAATCCCTAATCTGATTCAGGAATTGCATGAATGTGCAACCAGAAACGGATTAAATATGGATAGCGTTTCACCTGCTGCGGCTACAGAAATAAGCTCCGATAAAACCGGTGATTCTAAAGAGGCACAGCAAGTTATTCAAACTTTACCTTATCAGATTACACTGTCAGGCAATTACAACCAAATTAGCCAGTTTGTAAGGGACGTAGGAAAATTATCACGAATTGTGACCTTAAATTCAATTGTATTAAAACGTAATGAAAAAGATAACACACTTACTTTAAATGCAGTTGCCAATACATATAAAGCTTTAAGCAATGCAGAAATCAAAGCACAGAACGATAATAGCAAGGATAAGAAATAGCTTAACATCTCTGTAATCGCGATACTTTAAGATAAATAAGCAACGGATTAATTATGAATAAATATCTACTTTGCCTTTGTATGCTTACACTAGCTGCATGTTCGGCAGAAAATGAAGATTTACAGGAATGGATGCGCAATACCAGACAGCAGGCCAAATCGACTCCTATACAGACTCAAGAAGCTCAGGTTAATATTCAGCCGACTTATACACCACCTGCGCCACCACAAATGAATATTTTTGAACCAGCACGTTTAAGAGCCGGACTACAAGGCGATAACGCTCCGGATTTGAATCGTCCTAAACAAATTCTGGAAAATTTTCCATTGAATGAATTACATTATGTTGGTTTGATACAGGCAGCAGGTAAAGCTCCTTCTGCGTTTATATCTGTGAATGATCATGTATACACTGTTAATCTTGGAAATTATCTGGGTGAAAATTATGGACGCATTACATCTATCACCCCTGATGAAATTGTTATTGCGGAGCTAGTCGAAGATTCTTCATCCGGTAAATGGATTAACAGACGTGCCAGCTTACCTTTACAGGCAGCAGACAACGCTTCTACAAATACATCTAGCCAGAACTGAAAAAGTAACCCATTTTAAAATTAAGAAGGTACCAATATGAAAATTAAAACCATATCTATTTTATCCACTCTGGGTCTGGGTTTACTGAGTCAGAGCATACTGGCGGGCAATATTACTGCCATTAATGTCGGTACACTGCAGAATCAACAACGTCTGATCAAAATCCAGTTTGATCAGGATCCTGCACTACCACGAGGATTTACCACAGAAAATCCGGCACGGATTGCTCTGGATTTTGCAAATACAGGATTAGCCCTGTCTCAGAATTTATTAAAATTTGATGATTCTGTCCTTCAGCAGATTGAAGCAGGTCAGACAGCCGATCGTACTCGTGTGATGTTATCGCTGGCAAAAGCAGGTCAGTATAATGCCACCATTAAAGGCAATGAAGTATGGATATATGTACAAGAACCTGCTTCCCCAAGAAGTAAAGTAAAAACTAAAAAGACACCATCTGTTGATCCCACTCCTGTATACAATCCGCCCTATCCTGTAACTAATAATATTACTGAAGAAGTTATTGATAGTCAGTCAGTAGCCAACTCAAATGACAAAACATACAGTACTGCTGCTACAGTGAATGTTGATTTTCAAAAGGGTAAAAATGGCGATGGTATCGTAGTAATTAAAGGGCTTGCTAATAAAGGTCAGCCTGAAATTAAACGTAATCTGGCCAATCTAACCTTAACTTATAAAAATGTACCATTATTAGCTGAACAGCAACGTAATCTTGATGTAACAGATTTCAATACACCTGTACGTATAATTAGGTTACGCAGGGTTGGTAATGATACTGAAATTAATATCCAGATGCAGGGACAGTGGGATCTTAATCAGTCAAAAAGCGGTGGTAATCTGATTTTAAAAGTAATACGTAAAACTGAGATAGATACTGAAGGATTGAAAAATACTAACAAAGCATTTAAGGGCAAACGTGTTTCTCTGGATTTTCAAGATATTGAAGTCCGTACAATTTTGCAAATTCTGGCAAAAGAATCTGGCATGAATATTGTTGCCAGCGATTCTGTCCAGGGTAAAATGACTCTGTCAGTAAAAGATGTTCCCTGGGATCAGGCTTTAGACCTAGTTTTGGTAGCCCGTAATCTGGATATGCGTCGTAGTGGTAATGTCATTAATGTTGCTCCTCGTGAAGAATTAATGGCACGAGATGCCTCAACTCTTGAGCAGCAGAAAAAAATAGATGATTTAGGTCCGTTACTATCTCAAACCTTTCAACTGAAATATCGTGCTGTAAAAGATTTCAGTAAAATTCTAAATATTGATGAGAACGGAAAAAGTACTAATCCAGAGAATAGCATTTTAAGCTCTCGCGGCAGCGCATTATTCGATCCGGTTACTAATACTTTAATTATTACTGATATTGCCAGTGTAATTAAAAAATTTGAAAAATTGGTAGCACAAGTTGATGTTCCTTCTCAACAAGTATTAATTGAAGCGCGAATAGTCGAAACTACAGATAGCTTTGCCCGTGAGTTAGGAACAAGATTCGGATATAATAGAATTACAGGTCATAATACAATTGGTGGTCATCTTACTGATTCACAATGGAAGAATGACAAACAAACAGGTGTAATCGAAAATTCAGCAAAGTTTGACTCACCTAATGTAAATCTTGGAGTAGCAAATGCTACATCAATAGTTTCATGGGTACATAATTTTGCTTCCGGAGCATTAATGCTTGAGCTTTCAGCATCACAAACACAAGGTAAAACTAAAATTATTTCCTCACCACGAGTGTTAACTCAGGATCGTCGGGAAGCCAAAATTGAATCCGGATATGAAGTTCCCTATCAGGAAGCCAGTTCAAGCGGAGCAACATCAACCAGCTTTAAAGATGCAGTGCTAGGCTTAAAAGTTACACCACAAATTACACCTGATGGTAATATCATTATGACATTAAACGTACAAAATGATCGACCAATTGCGTGTACAAGCGTAGCTCCTGGAATACTTAATACCGGTGATATTTGTATGCAAAAAAGAAATGTTGATACCCAGACCATGATTGAAAATGGCGGTACATTAATTATTGGTGGTATTTATAATGAGAATATTGAAAACACTACTGATAAAGTACCTTTATTAGGTGACATTCCGGGCATTGGTAATCTGTTTAAAAAGAGAAAGAATACTCAGCAACGTAATGAATTACTGGTTTTCATAACGCCACGAATTGTTGAGTCCAGCAGTACCCCTTTACAGTATTAATGTAAGAGCATTAATTTGAAAATAATTAGCCAGTCTGTAAACCAGACTGGCTTTTTTACTAGAAGAAAATCTATATAATTTTCATAAATATTAATTTTTTAAATTAGTGTATTCAAGAAAAATATCGAAATTAATTTTTATCTTTAATTTATTTCATAGTTTAGATTATTCTCCTTTAATTTTTCAACAATAAAAATCATTGAGACATATAATTAAATAAACTTCGTCAACTATCTATTGGCAGGTTAATAATGCATAATCTGAAGCTCTCAGTTACAATAACAGACATGGATAATATAGCTGGCAATCTGATTCTGATCGGTTTGATGGGAGCAGGTAAAACTACTCTTGGTAAACAACTGGCAACAAAATTACATCGCGATTTTTATGATAGCGATCAAGTAATATGTGAACGTACTGGCGTATCTATTCCCACTATTTTTGAAGTTGAAGGAGAAGCCGGTTTTCGGTTTCGGGAAGCGGCCATTATCAGCGAGCTAGTGCAGCAAAAAAATATTGTTATTGCCACTGGTGGCGGTACTATTTTACAAATCGAAAACCGACTTAAACTGCAACAAAATGGCCACGTTGTTTATCTACATGCACAACCAGAAATACTGTTAAGTAGAATTCAGCACGACAAAAACCGACCACTACTTCAAGTTTCTGATCCTCTGGCAAAATTGCAAGAACTATATACCGTACGTGATCCTATCTATCGTGCAACAGCCCATACCATAATAGATGTAGACAGTCCTTATAGCTCCAAGACGATTAATCGATTAATTCGATTATTACGATACCCCTCTCAACAACTCTCTCTTTTATAACCCATCATGTATACCCTTTCTGTTGCAACTGCTTCACACCAGTACCCGATATTTATTGGCAGTGATCTGCTGAAATCCGCACAAAATATTCTTGCTCCTTATTTAAATCATAAGATTGCCATTGTTACCAATGTAACCGTTGCTGAATTGTATCTACCTCAGTGGCAGCAAATCATGAATCAGGCAGGTTATGATTATTTCAGTATTATTCTGCCAGACGGAGAACGGTATAAAAATTGGGAAACTCTCAATTTAATTTATGATGGTTTGATGCAAAACCGTGCAGAACGCCAAACCACTTTATTGGCTTTAGGAGGAGGTGTAATTGGGGATATGGTTGGTTTTACCGCTGCGACCTATCAGCGCGGCGCACCTTTTATCCAGATTCCTACAACACTGCTCAGTCAGGTAGATTCATCTGTTGGCGGTAAAACAGCAATCAATCATCCTTTAGGAAAAAATATGATTGGAGCGTTTTATCAGCCCCAAGCCGTATTTATTGACTTAAACAGTTTGCAAACATTACCAACACGTGAGTTTTCTGCCGGTTTAGCAGAAGTAATCAAGTATGCCGTATTAGGTGATATCGAATTTCTTCAATGGCTGGAAAATAACATCACCGCATTAATGGCACAGAATCCATCAATACTAGCTGAAGCCGTTTATCGTTGCTGTCAGATGAAAGCTGAAATTGTGGGTGCCGATGAAAAAGAAGCCGGTATCCGTGCTTATTTAAATCTGGGACATACATTCGGCCATGCCATCGAAGCAGAAATGGGTTATGGTAATTGGCTGCATGGAGAAGCTGTGGCTGCCGGTACAGTACTTGCCTGCCGTTTATCTGAGCAACTGGGTTATTTGAACAAAAAAGATACGGAGCGTGTTATTGCATTATTAAATCAGGCCAAGCTACCCGTTCTCCCTCCGGCGATGTCACTTAAGGCATGGCTTGGACATATGAGCCATGATAAAAAAGTAATTGATGGAAAATTACGTTTTGTTGCACTCAAACAACTTGGGCAGGCAATGATAGCTGATGATATTGTAACCGAAACACTAGCCACAACTCTGAAACCCTATATTTTGTGAAGCATGTTAGAATCTGCGCCTAATTCTATTATCGACTTTTACATTAAACACAAGATAAAGTATGACTAATCAATCCGATCTCCAGGCGGAAAATAATCACGATCATAAGCGCAGCATCCGCAGTTTTGTTCTTCGTCAAGGCCATATGACAGCTGCCCAGCAGCGTGCCATTGATACTCAATGGCCACTGTTTGGTATTGATTTTAACCAAAATCAAATTGATTTAGATATCATCTTCAATCGTCCTTCACCAAAAATTCTGGAAATTGGCTTTGGGATGGGAGTAGCAACAGCTGCAATTGCCCAAAACCTGCCTGAGTGTGATTTTCTGGCTATTGATGTACACGGCCCGGGCGTAGGTAATCTGCTAAAGCTGATTCAGGAACAAAATATTCAGAATATACGGGTGATGCGCCACGATGCGGTGGAAGTCGTCAATTACATGCTCCATGATAATAGTTTGCATGGGATTCATATTTTCTTTCCTGATCCATGGCATAAAAAACGCCATAATAAACGACGTCTGATTCAGATACCTTTTATTGCCCAATTACTTCCCAAACTGAAGCAAAACGGCTATATCCATTTGGCTACCGACTGGCAGGAATATGCCGATCAGATGCTTGAAGTGTTATCCAACTTCCCTGAATTACAAAATACTGCTGATAATTTTGCTGCCACTCCGGCCTACCGGCCGGAAACTAAATTTGAAGCACGCGGAAAACGTCTGGGACACGGTGTGTGGGATTTGATTTTTGTAAAAAAATAACATCAAGAATTAATAAAAAGTAAAGACATTTAAGGTACAATCAACTTGATTGCATTGCGGCAATTCTTTTTTCTGTTAAATAATATTGCTGTCTTCTAAGGAACTGAGATGTTTCAGAATGTCGAATACTATCCGGGCGATCCCATTCTGGGTCTGATGGATCAATACAAACAAGATTCACGTAATCAGAAAGTAAATTTGGGTGTTGGCGTTTATTGTGATGATACCGGCCATGTCCCAGTACTGGAATGCGTTAGCACCGTAGAATCGCAACTGGTTAAAGAAAATTTACCACATGATTACCTGCCTATGGACGGACTGCCCGGTTATCGCCAGGCCTGTCAGAAATTATTACTTGGCAGTGAACATGAAGCTATTAAAAGTGCACGAGTTGCTACCATTGCCAGCCTTGGTGGTTCTGGTGCCCTGCGCGTCGGTGCTGAATTTATTCACCGTTGGTTTCCTCAGGCAAAAGTTTATGTCAGCAATCCTACCTGGGGTAACCACATCAGTATTTTTGAGGGTGCAGGTATAGAGGTACTAAAATACCCCTACTATGATCCTGAAACAATTGGCATTAAATTTACAGAATTAAAACAATTCCTTCAGCAACTGGATGCAGGCAATATTATTTTGTTACATCCGTGCTGCCATAATCCTACCGGTGTAGACCCAAGCCAACAGCAATGGGATGAGCTACTTGAGATTATCAAACAAAAACAACTTATTCCTTTTATGGATATAGCATATCAAGGCTTTGGTGACGATATAAAAACCGATACCTATGCTATTCGTAAAGCTGTTGATTTAGGTTTATGTGTTTATATCAGCAACTCTTTCTCTAAAAATCTTTCAATGTACGGCGAGCGAGTGGGTGGTCTGAGTATTGTCTGCCCGACAGCTGAAGAAGCCCGTCTTGTACAAAGTCAGCTTAAATTTACTGTACGCCGTTTATATTCAAGCCCTCCTGCTCACGGCGGTCATGTCGTTGACCGTGTAATGAACAATAATCAGTTATTCAAGCAATGGGAACAAGAAGTCTATATGATGCGCGATCGTATTCGCGCTATGCGCAGCCGTTTGCATGAAGTCTTACAGGCAAAATTCCCAGAGCGCGATTTCAGCTATTTTGTAAAACAACGTGGTATGTTCAGCTTCACTGGTCTGAATCCGCAGCAGGTTGAACGTCTGAAAAGCGAATTTGGTGTGTATATGGTTGAAAATGGTCGTATGTGTATGGCTGGATTAAATAGCAGTAATATAGAATACGTAGCCAATGCAATGGTTGCTGTATTAAAGTAATTAGTATCTGAACAATGAAACTGGCTGATTATTAACTAATCAGCCAGTTTCATTATTTGTATTACCAACACAATAAATTCAATTACAAAGTAAATTTCTTAATTGGTTGAATGGATAGAAAACCGGCGCAACCGGAAAGCCAATGCAATATTCATGACACCGAATAATGCTGCATAAACACCAATTACCCAAGTTAATGCTATACCGCCCTGCACTGGATCAATTAACAGAATAATACCTACCAAAACCGATAAAATACCGGCAATAATCATCCACCATTCACCTTGAATAGTCTTGCGTAAACGTATTGCAGTTATAACCTGGAATATACCGGATATCAAAGCCCAAGCAGCAATAAATGTAATTAAAACCAGCCAGGTAATTCCCGGAACAAAAAATGTCAGGATACCGGCCAGAATACTTACAATACCCCAAATCAGCATTAACCACCAATCCTGATGACTTTTTCGACCATTAATAGAAATGATTACGCCCATTACACCATCTATTAAAGCATAAACACCGAAGAATATAACCATGACCATTATAGTGATGAATGGATAGAACCACGTTAGCAATCCAAAAATCAATGCAGCAATCCCACGTAAAAGTACTATCCACCAATTTTTTGAAAGTAAATTAGCTAACGGACTGCGAAATGTAAAATTATTCACAATATTTCCTTTAATTAAATGTCCATTTCTAAATGATAAAATATTAATGGATAAGATATCAATAAACGATTGCTATTGATAACGCTTATTTTTATATAACAGCCAGCCATCATGATGACGATGCTTTGGATCATGGTGTGTCCAATGGACTAATCCGCCACGGTTGTTACTGATATACTCACCTGAAAAGCCAACTGTGTCTTCACGCTGCAAATCATTCAGCCTCGGCGCTATATCAATATTATGCACTATTAAAACCGTACTATCTGTGCCTGTACGCAGTATAAAACGCTGATGACGACTGCCTTTATTATCATCAGGTAATGTTTTAATAACTTTACCTTCTCCATATACCTGTACTTTATCAAGATTTTCTTTTTGAGCTTGCTCAATCGACACACTTTCCTTTGGATTACTTGCAACAGGTGCAGCAGTAAAACTATGTCGCATAGATTTAAAAGAATTAATTACCTGTTCCTGTGCCTGACTTTTTGGCCGCTCGTCTGTTGTGCTTTGCAACCACAACCATAAGCCCAGTGCCACAATAACCAGCAAAATAACTTTCTTCATAAGTAAAAATTTTGTTGTGCAATTAGTAACAATTTAATTCATCATACAAAATGTAATCAGTGATAGCAAAATTAATGTTGATATAAATAAAAAATCAGGCTAACCGGGAACCCGGATAGCCTGATTCTAATAAAAACTATAATAATTTATTTTTTATAAGCTAATGCTGCTTTAATAAAGGCTGTAAACAAGGGATGGCCATTTTTTGGTGTTGAAGTAAACTCAGGATGAAACTGACAAGCGAAAAACCAAGGGTGATTCGGTAATTCAATTGTTTCAACCAAATGCTCATGCCCGGTAGATACACCACCAATAACCAAACCAGCCTGTTCTAACTGTGGCACATAATAATTATTAACTTCATAACGATGACGATGACGCTCGCGAATCAACTCATTACCATAAATGTTTCTCGCCAATGAGCCGTCAGCCAGTTTAACTTCTTGTGCGCCTAAACGCATCGTACCGCCAAGATTAGTATTAACATCGCGTTTTTCAATCTGTCCGTCTCTATCCTGCCACTCACTAATCAAAGCAACAACAGGATGCTGGGTTTTCAGATCAAATTCAGTTGAATTGGCTCCATCCAGATTAGCCACATCACGTGCATATTCAATCAGCGCGATTTGCATGCCCAGACAGATACCCAAATAAGGAATTTGCTTTTCACGCGCATAACGAACAGCAGCGATTTTTCCTTCAACACCACGCGTACCGAAACCACCGGGAACCAGTATGGCATCCATATCTTCTAAGCAGGCCGTTCCTTCTGTTTCCAGAGCTTCACTATCTATATAATGAATATCCACTTCAGTTTCGGTCTGAATACCGGCATGCTTTAAAGCTTCCGACAAAGATTTATATGACTCAGTTAAATCGACATATTTGCCGACCATGGCAATTTTTACTTTGTGTTTCGGATGTTGTACTAAATAAACAATTTTATTCCATGCAGTCAGATCGGCCTGCTGAACATTAAGTTGCAGCTGCTCACAGATAATATTGTCAATACCCTGATCATGAAGCATTGCCGGTACTTCATAAATGCTATTAACATCATAACAGCTTATAACCGCACGCTCTTCAACATTACAGAATAAAGCGATCTTACGTTTTTCTTCTTCCGGCATCGGCCGGTCCATACGGCAGATAAGTACATCCGGCTGAATGCCGATTTCACGTAATTCTTTAACGGAATGCTGGGTCGGTTTGGTTTTTATCTCACCTGCAGCCGCAATATACGGTACATAGGAAAGATGAACAAAAAGAGTATTAGTTCGTCCCTGCTGGCTGCGCATTTGTCTGATGGCTTCCAGAAAAGGCAAAGACTCGATATCACCTACCGTACCTCCGATTTCGACAATCGCCACATCGAAACCGGCAGCACCTTCATGAATTTTGCGTTTGATTTCATCAGTAATGTGGGGAATAACCTGAACCGTACCCCCCAGATAATCACCACGGCGTTCTTTATGAATTACACTTTCATACACCTGGCCGGATGTAAAATTATTGCGCTTTTGCATCGTAGCATCAATAAAGCGCTCGTAATGCCCGAGATCCAGATCTGTTTCAGCACCATCATCAGTAACAAATACTTCCCCATGCTGAAAAGGACTCATTGTACCCGGATCAACATTAATATACGGATCCAGTTTAAGCATGGTTACTTTTAAACCACGGGATTCTAAAATAGCAGCAGTAGACGCAGCGGCAATGCCTTTACCCAGTGAAGAGACCACACCGCCAGTTACAAAAATAAACTTGGTCATGACAATCAGCAGGAAATTGAATTGAGCATTTTAGCCGAAAACAGCATGAAATGAAAGATACTGCCCGGTCACATAAAGAGTAAGAATATTATCTCTAGATTGGCGCAATAATCACGGTTGTGGCATAATTAATCACCGTAACCGCTAAATTTTTATTATGTTGCAATCTGGACATATTTTCATTGTTTCCGCCGCTTCCGGAACAGGCAAAACCACTCTGGTTTCACGTCTGAGTGCCTGTCAGCCTGATATCCGTATTTCTATCTCCCACACCACCAGAATGCCGCGAGATGGAGAACAAAATGGCATTCATTACCATTTTGTCAGCCGTGATGAATTTGAGCAAATGATTGCTGCCAATGCCTTCATAGAACATGCAAATGTCTATGGTAATTATTACGGCACCAGTTTAAAAGCTGTTGAGTCATTATCAAAACAGGGCTATAACGTTATTCTGGAAATAGATGTGCAGGGTGCTGAACAGATCCGCCGTTTATTACCGGAAGCCACCAGCATTTTTATTCTGCCTCCGTCAATGGCTGAACTGAACGAACGTCTGCGAAACAGAGGCACAGATAGTGAAGATGTAATAGCCTACCGGCTGGAAAAATCACGTGAAGAAATAGAGCAAAGCCTGTTATTCGATTATGTGATTGTTAATGAAGAGATTACACAAGCAGAAAATGACCTGCTGGCGATTATTCGCTCAGTTGGCTTGCGTGCCAAAGCACAAAGCCAGACAATTATACAAATTTTATCCGAAAAATAATTTATTTACCTTTTATTACTTATCCTGATATCAGGAATGGAACTCAGATTATGGCTCGTATCACTGTAGAAGATTGTATCGGACGTATTCCGAATCATTTTGACCTGACCATGATAGCTGCTTTACGCGCCCGTCAGCTTGCCAACGGCGCTACTGCACTGGTCGAAGAAGATCATGATAAACCGACTGTCATTGCCTTGCGCGAAATTGCCGGCGGACAAATCGGAACAGAATTACTTAACCAGCAAAAATAATACAGGCAAACAGCCATGTACCCCCCCAGCGTGCCTTATAAACCACCAGTAAATCAATGGCGGGATAATCTTTTCGCGCATACAGAATATCTGAATAAACAGGAACGCTGGGAATTGCTGGAACAGGCATGCGCCTATATATATTCTCTTGCAGACAAAACTGGCAAAACTGCATTACTGGAACGCAGTTTTGCCATTACTACATCTCTTGCACAAAATCTGCACAGAGTACAAGCTCTTGCTGCCGTTTTAATCAAAATTGCTTTTGAAGATTTAGGTACTTCAGATTCTCATCTGCCAAGTCATGCATTAGGACAGGTGGGGATGAAAATTTTAAACGAAATTAATACCTCAGCATATACCGATATTGCTTCACAACTCAAATGCTGTGAACAGCAAATAGAAAACAGCTATCATGCCATTATTACCGAGGCACAGAATAAATTATTGCACACCGCATCCTACCTCGGAAAAGATGATCTGCGATTACTTGGCAAAGCCTGCGAATTCGGTGCAACTGCACATCAGGGACAGTTTCGCAATAGTGGCCTGCCCTATATTACCCACCCTATAGCGGTGGCGACACAACTGGCTGAATGGCATGTAGACATTCAGGCTTTATGTGCAGGTGTATTACACGACGTACTAGAAGATACCGGTACCACCAAAGAAGAAATTATAGCCGTATTCGGAGAAACCATAGCCAATATGGTTGACGGTCTATCTAAACTGGAAAAACTGGAATATAACAGCCAGCAGGAAGCACAGGCTGAAAGTTTCCGCAAGCTTATTATGGCAATGACTCAGGACGTACGGGTGATCATTGTCAAGCTGTCAGACCGGCTGCACAATATGCGCACACTGTCAGCAAAAAAACCAGCCAGCCGAAGACGTATTGCTCAGGAAACCATGGAAATCTATGCGCAACTGGCCAATCGCATCGGATTAAACCATGTGTACCGCGAATTACAGGACCTGGCATTCAAGCATTTGTATCCGCATCGCTATGAAGTACTCGCCAAAGCTATTCAGTCATCTCGGCGTAACCGGCGTGACGTGGTTGGAAAAGTACTGCGCGCATTCAGCCAGCGTCTGGTTAGTGCCAATATCGAGGCACAGGTAAGAGGTCGAGAAAAAAATCTTTATAGCATATATGAAAAAATGCGCCGGAAAAATCTCCATTTTGCCGACGTAATGGATATATATGCATTCAGAGTTATCGTTAATAATATACCAGCCTGCTATACCGCTTTAGGCGTACTGCATAATCTTTACAAGCCTAAGCCGGGAAGAATCAAAGACTATATCGCCATCCCTAAAAATAATGGTTACCAGAGTCTGCATACCATACTGGTAGGCCCGTATGGTCTACCAATTGAAGTACAGATTCGTACACATGAAATGGATACCATTGCCGAACGCGGTATAGCCAGTTACTGGATGCACAAAGATGGTGAGCAGAATAGCTTTGATCAGGCTCAGATGCGTACAAATCAATGGCTGCAAAGCATACTTGATATTCAGGCGCATAGTGCCAATGCCATTGAATTCTTTGAACATGTAAAAACTGATCTGTTTCCAAACGAGGTATACGTTTTCACCCCTAAAGGCAAAATCATTACCTTACCGGAAGGTGCCACACCGGTGGATTTTGCTTATGCAGTCCACACTGGTATTGGTAATCGCACTGTTTCAGCACGTATTAATCACAATCTTATGCCATTACGCACCCGGCTGCACACTGGTGATACAGTAGAAATCATTACCTCCAGCAATGGTCATCCTACCCCGGCATGGCTTGATTTTGCTGTTTCCAGCCATGCACGCAGCGCCATTCGCAGCCAGATTAAAAAAATGAATCGTTCAGATGCCATCCGTCTGGGTGAGAAATTATTACAAAAAGCACTCTCCAGCCTGTTACCGGAAAACGTTTTACTTTCAGACAGTCTGAAAGATAAATATCTGGCCGATTTACAACAGAAAAATACTTCCTTTGAAAATATCCTGTGCGAAGTTGGTATGGGATTGTTGCAACCGGTTTCCATAGCCATGCACATCGCAGAGCTGGCCGGAGAACACTTTAACAATACCATTAAACTGGCACCCATTAATCTTACCGGCAATGAATCTACCCATATTCATCTGGCCAAATGCTGCCACCCTATTCCCGGCGATACTATTAAAGCCTTATTAATCAAAGATCAGGGAATCATTATTCATCGTGACACTTGCAATACCATTCTGAAAACAGATCCTGAGCTTCAGCTTGATGCTAACTGGGATATTATGCAGGCAAGCAACTATCAAACAACACTGTGTCTGAATGCAATCGACAGTCATGGCTTACTCGCCACTATTGCTCAGGCTATTTCCTCCAATGGCGGAGATATCAAGTCGGTTGAAACAACATCGAAAAAACTTGAAGGCATTGAGGGATTTATCGAATTTCGCTTTGTTTTACAGGTAAAAGATCTAGACCAGCTGAACCAGATTACCCGGGATTTGCACTCTGTACCTCAGATTCGCCGCGTAAACCGCGTCTGAACAATCTTTCCTGATAAATATTCATATATATCCGTTAAATATCATCTTGACGAACGATATTTAATCAGACATAATTCTGCCTTATTTTTAAAATAAACCTATGTCTGTTATTACTTTGTTTATTACAGATATAGCCATTATTTACACCTTAGGAGGTGATGTTGTAAACGGTTATGCGGTACCGTAAACACCGCCCTAGCCCTAAGTGGCAATATTTAAATATTTAGCTGATTAATAGTAATCAGCATCAGAACTCATTTATTCAGGAAAAAACATGCCTTCTGTACGTGTAAAAGAAAATGAACCCTTTGAAGTTGCGATGCGTCGCTTTAAACGCTCTGTTGAAAAAACCGGTCTGATGACCGAACTGCGTGCTCGTGAAGCTTACGAAAAACCAACTACTGAACGTAAGCGTAAAAAAGCAGCAGCCGTAAAACGTTTACAGAAACGCTTGCGCAGCCAGCAATTGCCACCAAAATTCTATTAATTGGTAGCTCCGGTTTATCATTTTCTGGTAACCGGAAATAAATACAATTGAAAACAATACCGCAGGCTATTGCTTGCGGTATTTGCATTTTACAGAAATAACTATCTGAAGCACCGCAATTTTAGCAGTATCATACTAAACTAATTTAATTTTTATTTATTGCGAGCAATATTATGAGCCTGAAACAACAACTGCAAGAAGATATGAAAACTGCCTTGCGCAATCATGATTCAGCTACCCTGTCCACCATTCGAATGGCGCTGGCTGCAATAAAACAGATCGAAGTAGATGAACGAATCGAAGTAGACGATACCCGCTTCATAGCTATTATCAGCAAAATGGTGAAACAGCGCAAAGAGTCTGTACGCATGTATACCGAGGCTGGCAGAACTGATCTGGCAGAAAAAGAACAGTTAGAAATCGATCTGCTGCAGAATTATCTGCCCAAAATGCTCGACGAAGCTGAAATTGACGCAGCAATTAAAGAAGCCATAACCAGCACAGGCGCTGCGCAGCCAAGTGATATGGGTAAAGTTATGGGTGTACTGAAAAAAACACTGGCCGGTAAAGCTGACATGAGTGAAGTCAGCAAAAAAATCAAACAGCTTTTAAACTAAAAGTTATCTGCATTAACCATAACAGCAGATCACAAAGACCGTTTTCCAATCTTTCATATTGAAGATAGCAGGCATAGTTGGCATGATTCCCAGTGAATTTATTGACGAATTATTAAATAAAATTGATGTCGTCGATGTAATTGAAGAGTTTGTACCGTTAAAAAAAAGCGGTGCCAACTACATGGCCTGTTGCCCTTTTCATAAAGAAAAATCTCCTTCCTTTTCTGTCAGTCCCGGCAAACAGTTTTATCATTGCTTTGGCTGCGGCGTACATGGTTCAGCCATTGGCTTTATCATGGAATATCAAGGATTAAGCTTTCAGGAAGCTGTGCAATTTCTGGCCGACCGGATCGGAATGACCGTACCCAGACAGATCGGCAACAGCAACTCACAGGCACATAAAGCCCTTAAACAGCAACAGCAGACACTGGAACAAACCACAGCTGATGCCGCCACCTTTTACCAGCAACAACTTAAAACCTCGCCAAGTGCTCAGAATTACTTACAGCAGCGCGGGCTAAGCGATGAAATCATTCTTCATTATGGTTTGGGATATGCACCTGATGACTGGCAGGCACTGGCAAAAGTATTCCAGCCCTATCCAAGCAATGCACTGGTAAACAGCGGTATGGTCATCACCAAAAACGACCGCCATTACGACCGGTTCCGTAACCGTATTATGTTTCCAATTCGCAGTACCCGTGGTCAGATTATCGGGTTTGGTGCGCGCATTCTGGATTCAGGCGAACCTAAATATCTTAATTCACCTGAAACTCCCTTGTTTGATAAAGGTCGTAATCTGTATGGCCTGTATGAAGCACGTGCCGCCATTAAAGAAGCACAGCGTGTACTGGTAGTAGAAGGTTATATGGACGTAGTTGCCCTGGCACAGTTTGGTCTGGGCTATGCAGTAGCCGCACTCGGTACAGCCACCACCGCCGAACATGTGCGCTTACTGATGCGGCAAAGCGACCATATCTATTTTTGCTTTGACGGCGACAGCGCAGGTAAAAAAGCAGCCTGGCGGGCTTTAGAAAATGCCTTACCTCAGTTAAAAGACGACAAAATTTTACACTTTCTGTTCTTACCGGCCGAACACGATCCTGACAGTTATGTACGCAGCTATGGATTAAAACCATTTGAAGATGCATTACTTAATCAGAGTCTGCCGCTGTCCGCTTATTTCTGGCAGGTACTGACAGAAAATATTGATATGGATACACAGGAAGGCAAAGCAGAGCTGATTAAAACTGCCAGTCCTTTACTGGCGCAAATCAAAGCACCGGCACTTTCTTTTCTGCTGCGTCAGGAACTTAGCCGGAAAGTAGGTATTGATGAACACAATCTGGCACAACTGCTCGGGCAGGAACTGCCCAGACCTCAGACTATCAGACAGAAAAGTTATCAATTACCCCGCAACACTTTCCGGCAGCCGCCAGTCATGTCATTAGTGCAAAAGCAGATACGCGCGCTATTGATAAATCCGCAATGGGCCGTATATATAGAACTACCAGAATATCTGGACCTGCACGGCGATTATGCATGCCTCGCCGCGCTGGCTGAACGTATTCAAGCCTCCGTTACCCCGTTAAACAGTGGTGCCGTGCTGGAACTGATGCGTAATACTGAATTTGAACCCGTTATCCGGCAGATTATTCATGATTATATGGACTCACCGGATGTCATGCAGCCAGGCAATGAAGATGACTGCACTACATTCAGACAGGGCATGCAAAAATTACTGGACAACCTTAAAACACAGCAGATTGATGCGTTGAAGCGCAAACTCCAGCATGAGCGACTAAGTGCCGACGAAAAACAGTTACTACTGCTACTTTTAAGTCCGTCCAAAATGCCGTCAGTATAAACCGGCGGTTATTGTAAACGCTTGCAGCGACAAAGTCGTTGTGAATACATCGAGTAAAATATGGCAAACTCCACACCTAAGAAATCCACTATTGATACCAGTCAGGAACAGGATGATACTCGCCCGTTAACCGCAGAAGAACAGCGTGCCCGCCTGCGCCAGCTGATTATTCAGGGTAAAGAGCGTGGTTATATTACCTACGCCGAAATCAATGATGCCCTGCCCGACGAAATGTCTGACGCCGATCAGATTGACAACATTGTATCGATGATCTCCGGTCTGGGTATTCAGGTTACAGAAGAAGCTCCTGATGCCGAAAGTCTGCTCATGGGCGACAACACCGCCAACATGACCGACGACGATGCAGTAGCAGAAGCAGAAGCAGCACTATCTAATGCCGACAACGAATTCGGACGAACCACCGATCCGGTACGCATGTATATGCGTGAAATGGGACAGGTAGACCTGCTGACTCGTGAAGATGAAATCATCATCGCCAAAAAAATTGAAAATGCCCTGCGTAACATGATTCAGGCCATTTCCGCATGTCCGGGATCAGTAGCAGAAATACTTGAGCTGATTGATGCCGTGCGCAAAGATGAAATCAAAGTAGACGAAATAGTCGAAGCCATTGTCGACCCGCATGAAGAGCTGCTGGATGAACTGGGCATTGGTCTGGATACCAAAAACGAAGACACCGAAATTACTGATGACAGTGATGACAGTGTAGACGTTGATGATGAAGAAAATGATGAAGAGAGTGCAGCGCTGGCCGCTTCAGCCAACCTTGAAGAACTGCGCCAGAAAACACTCGAACATTTCGACGGTATTCAAAGCCTGTACGATACCATGGTTGCCACCTTACAGGAAAAAGGCAGTCACCATGCCGATTACCTGAAATTACAGCAGGAAATTGCCGAACAACTGCTACAGGTGCGTTTCGCTACCCGCCAGATTGAAAGCCTGTGCGACAATCTGCGTATGCGCGTTAATCAGGTAAGACAGCTTGAACGCGAGATTCGCGATATTGCCCTGAACCGCGTCCACATGGAACGTGACTATTTTATTAAAAGCTTTACCAATCGTACTACCGACCTGGGCTGGGTAGATGAAGAACTCTCCCTAAACCGCGTATGGAATGAAGCATTGCGCCGTTTTCAGTATGCCATTATCGAAAAACAGACCGAACTGGCCAATCTGGAGCAGTCTGCCCAGATCTCACTGGATGAGCTTAAACAGATTAACAAGAACATGGTGAAAAGCGAGCAGGAAACTGCCGCAGCCAAACAGGAAATGATTCAGGCCAACCTGCGTCTGGTGATTTCCATTGCCAAAAAATACACCAACCGCGGTCTGCAATTTCTCGACCTAATTCAGGAAGGTAACATCGGCCTGATGAAAGCCGTAGATAAATTTGAATATCGCCGCGGCTATAAATTTTCCACCTATGCCACATGGTGGATTCGTCAGGCGATTACCCGCTCTATCGCCGATCAGGCGCGTACCATCCGTATTCCGGTACACATGATTGAAACCATCAACAAAATGAACCGTATCTCCCGCCAGTATCTGCAGGAAAACGGCGAAGAAGCTGATTCAGCCAAACTGGCTGAGCTGATGGAAATGCCGGAAGACAAAATCCGCAAAATCATGAAAATTGCCAAAGAGCCTATTTCAATGGAAACTCCGATTGGTGATGATGATGATTCTCATCTGGGCGACTTTATCGAAGACGCCAATAACGTCGCACCGGCTGATGCGGCCATGTACTCCAGTCTGCGCGAAGTAACCAAAGATGTACTTGAAAGCCTGACTCCGCGCGAAGCCAAAGTACTGCGCATGCGTTTCGGTATCGACATGAATACCGATCATACACTTGAGGAAGTGGGTAAACAGTTTGATGTTACCCGTGAGCGCATCCGTCAGATTGAAGCAAAAGCCCTGCGCAAATTGCGCCACCCTACCCGCTCTGACCGGCTGAAAAGCTTTCTTGATAGTGACGAAAATAAACAATAAACATTTTTTAGTTTAAAACCAGAATCATCCGCCAAGAGCGGATGATTTTTTATGTAAAACCTTGCAATACCCATCCGTATTGGTTACAATACGCGGCTTACGGGTCTGTAGCTCAGGGGTTAGAGCAGGGGACTCATAATCCCTTGGTCGTGGGTTCGAACCCCACTGGACCCACCAAATAACCCATAAAATTCTGTATCAGAAAACAGAGTTTTTATCAAAAAAGCCGCTGAAAGCGGCTTTTTTATTGCTTATTAAAATAATCTGCAAAAATAATAAACACTATAATTTTTATTATTCAGCATTCAATAATCACTGTAAACACATCCTGTAAAAATCCTGAGCTAAAAATTATATTTATGATATTCTGCACACAATATCTTAAACTATAGCTACTAAATAATTGTTTAATTATGTTTTTTATCATCTGTATAGCTGAATATATTTCAGGCCGGATGATACATTTACATTAAAACAGTAACTATCATTTAACATTTATTCATCATAAAAAAGCCGTTGGTTAATTATACTGTATAACAGACTCATTTCTCAGTATTTAGCTTTAGCAAATCAATTAATCATATTTTAAAAATATGCATAAAATAATAAATATTAGAATAAAATCCTTTTTACATGCATATAGTTGCACAATTAATACACTTATTTCTGATTTTTATATTTTTTAATTAACCGTAAATCTCACGTCAGTACTAGGGTTACTGCTGTTTCTGTTCAAATATTCTTTAGATTTCTTTTCAGCAAAACAGGCTTGACATTCAACTTAGGTGAAGGTTTAAGTTATTCTTTTTCTTAATAAGAATCATTATGCACAGAAGAGACTTTCTCAGATATTCGGCCATGGTAAGTGCCGCAGCTACGCTACCGCTTTCTGCTTATGCTCTGAATACTCCGGATTTACCGGTACTGGCAATTCCGCCATTATTAGATACCGGTAAAGATAACAGGATTCAACTTACTGTTCAGCAGGGCACCAGCCGTTTTGGTAAATATCAAACGCAGACATGGGGCTATAATGGTGCTTTGCTTGGTCCTGCTATACGTATTTACCGGGGCAAACCGGTACAGATAAAACTGCAAAACCGATTAACTGAAGTCACAACAGTACACTGGCATGGTCTAGAAGTACCGGGTGAAGCAGATGGAGGACCTCAGGCCTGTATCCCGGCCGGACAAGCACGAGTAATTGAATTTACCTCAAGCCAGCCTGCTGCAACATGTTGGTTCCACCCACACCAACATGGGCAGACCGGCCGTCAGGTAGCAATGGGGCTGGCAGGTTTGCTGTTGCTGGAAGATACTGTCAGTACTGGTCTGCCTATCCCCAAAAACTGGGGATTAGATGATATTCCTCTGATCGTACAGGATAAAAAATTTAATACAGTCGGACAAATTGATTATCAGCTTGATGTTATGAGTGCTGCCATAGGCTGGTTTGGAGATACTCTGCTGTGTAACGGTCAGATATATCCGCAGCATAACGCGCCGCGTGGCTGGTTGCGATTACGTCTGCTTAATGGCTGTAATGCCCGAACTCTGAATTTTGCCTGCAGTGATGGCCGCCCTTTATATGTTATTGCCAGTGACGGTGGCTTTCTGCCTCAGCCAGTAACGGTGTCCGGCCTGTCGGTATTGTCCGGCGAACGTTTTGAAGTAATGATTGACACCAGTAACGGTAAAGCTTTTGATTTGCTTACTTTACCGGTAAAACAGATGGGCATGAATCTGCCGCCTTTTGATCAGCCCTGCCCGATAGTTCGTGTATCTGTACTTTCTTCGCGTAATGATGCATATTTACCCGATCAGCTTACCAGCTCTCTGCCTGCATTACCGGCTCTGTCTCAGCTTGTACACCGCCATTTTCAGCTGTCTATGGATCCTGAGCTGGACAGTATGGGTATGCAGGCTTTACAGCAACTGGCGGGAAAATCAGCTATGCCAATGGAGCATATGTCTATGCATCAGTCTCATATGGAAATGATGCATAATATGCACACGGATAAAAACGCATTAGATTTAATGCATGCCAACAGGATTAACGGACTGACTTTTGATATGAATAAGCCGGCATTTGCTGCTAGCAAAGGGAAATATGAGTGCTGGGAAATATCCGGTTTAGGCGATATGATGCTGCACCCGTTTCATATTCATGGTACTCAGTTTCGCATTCTTAATGAAAACGGACAACCGCCTGCTGCTCATCGCTCAGGCTGGAAAGATACGGTACGGGTAGAAGGTGGTGTAAGTAAAGTATTGGTGAAATTCAACCACAGTGCGCCAGCCAGTTTTCCTTACATGGCTCATTGCCACATACTGGAACATGAAGATACGGGGATGATGCTGGGGTTTACTGTCTGAATATACGCTCGTTATAAGTTGAATTTTTTCAGATATTTAAAAACTGAAGCTAATAATACTTATGGATTAATAAAACGTTAAATTAGCTGCGCCAATAAATATTTTTCCATAAGCCGGATTAGCATAAACAATGAAATTCTGGCATGAAAATATATAATTTTTTCAAAAATATTCCATAGGTGTCATCGTATCAGGTCTGTAAATATCCCGATAAAAATATAAACCACTCAAAACGATTGGTTTTGAGTGGTTTCTTATGTCAGTTATTAATTAGCTGCACTGGTACGAATCAAATAATCAAAAGCACTTAATGCCGCTTTAGCACCTTCACCGGCAGCAATAATAATCTGCTTATAAGGTACGTTTGTACAGTCACCGGCGGCAAAAACACCCGGCACACTGGTTTTACCAAAAGCATCAATTGCAATCTCGTGCATTGGTTCAGTTAAGTCTACTGTACCTTGCAAAAATCCGGTATTTGGTAATAAACCAATCTGAACAAAAATACCTTCCAATGCCAGATGATGCTCTGTATTGCTTACCCGGTCCAAATAGTTCAGACCATTAACTTTGCCGTTTTCGCCGGTTACCTCGGTAGTCTGAGCATTCATAATAATCTGAACATTAGGCAGACTATGCAATTTTTGCTGTAATACTTCATCAGCACGCATTTTGTCGGAAAATTCCAGCAGAGTAACATGCTTAACAACGCCAGCCAGATCAATGGCAGCTTCTGCACCGGAATTACCACCGCCAATTACGGCTACATCTTTGCCTTTAAATAACGGGCCATCACAATGCGGACAATAAGTCACACCTTTCGTACGGTATTCCTGCTCACCGGGCACATTCATTGAGCGCCAGTGTGCACCTGTAGACAGGATAATGGTACGCGATTTTAAAACAGCACCACTTTCTGTATGTACCTCAATCAGTCCGCCTGTAGTTTTAGCCGGTACCAGCGCACTGACTCTTTGCAAATTCATAATATCGACATCATAACTGCGTACGTGGCTTTCTAAATCATGGGCAAAACGCGGACCGTCGGTACGCAAAACAGATATGTAATTTTCAATATCCAGCGTGTCGAGAACCTGACCACCAAAACGTTCGGCCACAATACCGGTACGAATACCTTTACGTGCTGCATATACAGCGGCAGCAGCACCGGCAGGTCCCCCGCCCACAATCAGCACGTCAAACGGTGCTTTTGCATTCAGTTCATCAACTGCCGCACTTGCAGCATTGCTGTCCAGTTTAGCAACAATTTCTGCCAGTTCCATTCTGCCCTGACCAAATGGTTCACCATTCAGAAAAACTGCCGGCACACCCATAATCTGTTTCGCTTCAATTTCTTCCTGAAACAATGCTCCGTCAATAGCTGTATGGCTGATATTCGGATTGAGAATAGTCATCAGATTCAATGCCTGTATAACATCCGGACAATTGTGACAGGTAATAGAATAATAAGTTTCGAAGTGATAACTGCCCTGCAAATTTTTAATTTGTTGCTGTAATGATTCTGCTTCTTTAGATGGATGACCGCCTACCTGCAATAAAGCCAGTACCAGTGAACTGAATTCATGCCCCATTGGATTACCGGCAAAAACCAGTCCTGTATGCACACCGGGATTAGTGATTTCAAAAGATGGCTTACGTTCAGACTGACCATCGGTACGCAGACTGACTTTATCGCTTAACGCCTCTACTTCCTGTAACAGTGCCAGCATGTCGCGAGCACCTTTACTTTCGTCCAGCGTAGCAATAATTTCAACCGGTCTGGTTACATATTCAAGATAAGCTTTTAGTTGGTTTTTCAAAGTGTCGTCTAACATTTTACTGCTCCATTACATTAATAAAAATAAACTATAGATATTCTATTTTTGATAGCCTACATTTTTGTTTTAGTAAAAAGCCCGTATACCGCAGCCGGTATTCGGGCTGAATGACTGTTTATTTAACAGTAAGTTTCTGATGTGTGTATTTAAGTGTGTTAGATTTTACCAACCAGTTCCAGAGAAGGAGCCAGAGTTTTTTCGCCTTCTTTCCATTTAGCAGGACAAACTTCACCAGGATGAGAAGCAACATATTGTGCAGCTTTAACTTTACGTACCAGATCTGAAGCTTCACGACCGATACCTTCAGCAGTTACTTCCACACACTGGATAATACCCTGCGGGTCAACCAGGAATGTAGCACGGTCGGCAGAACCCTGACCTTCACGCAGTACACCAAAATTAGTTGTTAGGGTAGCATTGCGGTCACCCAGCATAAAGTACTTAATTTTGGCAATTGTGTCAGAAGCATCGTGCCATGCTTTATGAGTAAAATGAGTATCGGTAGAAACAGAGTAAACTTCTACGCCCAGTTTCTGCAATTCTTCATAGTGGTCAGCCAGATCACCTAATTCAGTAGGACAAACAAAAGTAAAATCTGCCGGATAGAAAAAGAATATAGACCATTTACCTTTTACGTCAGCATCACTGATGTCTACAAATTTACCATTATGAAAGGCAGTGGTATTGAACGGTTTGATTTCAGTGTTAACATTAGCAACCATGAAATATCTCCTTGAATGTACAGGTTGAATTAATCGATGGATGTATAGTACACAAATTTACTCAATAAATATAATCAAATGATTTTATGTAATCGATAGTTTTTATTTTTCATAAAAAACAAAGTATTATATTTTCAGAATTATAAAAATAACTTACAAACCAGATAAATACACTAAATTCATATATAAAAACTATTAGCTGTATGGGAGTTGCTCTGCAAATAAATCTAAAATAGCTGTAACTAAATCGATCACAGCTTGTATGCTGCACATTACTGATATTTGCCCTGTGCATTTATCAAGATTAATATACAGATTATTATAAAAAAAGAAGTCAAATTAAGATTGATATCGGCAAAAAATTTTTTCACTTTTTAGTTTCAGTTTAATTCTGCTACTGAATATTTGCAGGTGATGTATGGTATGAAAACGCATATTCTGCAATTGATAATATTTATACTGGTATTCATATGGTCTGCTTATCAACCGCATGACTACCCTACCTGGTGGCTTGAAGTTTTTCCGGCATTGCTGGGATTGATACTTCTTGTATTCACCTATTCCCGTTTTCGTTTCAGTCAGCTTATGTACTGGGTAGTTTTAGTTCATGCAATTATATTACTGATTGGCGGACATTATACTTATGCCGAAGAGCCGGTATTTAATTATCTGCGCGGTGTATTTGGCTGGTCACGTAATAATTACGATAAGCTTGGACATTTTTTTCAGGGTTTTTCACCAGCTATTATAGCCAGTGAATTACTATGGAGATTACAAATTGTACGCTACCGCGGCTGGGTGGTATTTTTGAGTGGGTGTGTATGTATGACAATTAGTGCTATATACGAATTGTTCGAGTGGCTGGTAGCAACACTGAGTAATCAGGAAGCAGTTACTTTTCTTGGTACACAGGGCGATGTATGGGATACACAGAAAGACCTGCTTTGGTGTCTGATAGGTTGCAGTACCATGCTTATCTATCTTTATTTTAGTAAACAGCACTTACGGAGACCATCACGTTAAAAACGCAGGCAGTTACCATTACAAGTAAAAATCAGATCGGATCCAACTGATAACAGCAAAGTATCTGATTAATCTTGCATGGCAGCTTTGACTAAAGCTGCCATCTCTTAACGCTCAGATAATTAGGCTGAAACGGATTGTGTTTTTTCCAATTTGATTTTTAATTCTTTGATATCTTCTTCAAATATCATAATTACGCCCAGATAGGCCATACCAAACATCATAGCCGTAATGAATGAACTGGCAATTGCCATGGTATTCATCCATACCAACCCTAAAGCAAATACCAGAAAACACAAAGCAAATATGACATTAAAATAGAACTTTACTCTTTTAAATTTTTGCTCTTTGTGTGCAAGCTGTACACTTAAATCATTACTGTTTGTTGAAAATTCAGCAGTTTGGTTCATGTATTCAAACTCCAGTAAATGTAAAGCTAATGAATATTATTGTAATGTCAAATTACAAGACAAGTCTATTTTAACCGGTATTACACTCGTAATGAAGAACTATTTTAACAATTTGATATAAGAGAATAACTCAGAAGTATTCTGTTAACGCCTGTTTTATCAAATACACATCCGCAAAATTATCAATTTTATTTATATGACATATTGTAAATATTTTTAATTTATAACTAATATTCAAATATATATATAGTTTTAAAGCTGCATAGCTTCAAAAATTTTATTTTCTGTCTGTTCAAATTACGGCTAACTTTTCATCAATTTTATATATATTTATTAGCTATAAGAACTGATTAATTTGTCACACTTTATTTAGTACAAATAGAATAAAATGTTATCAGTCTGAATCTTAAAAAATCAAAAGGGCTGAAACCATCAGTCAGTTTCAGCCCTGTTTATCAATAAACAAATTACTTCTTATCTGCTAAGAAGATATTCTATTAATAACAATCGTTATTTAACTATCTTCAAACCTTTTTTCGCACCAGATTTATTACTGTCATCTGCAGGTAAACTCTCTGGCACAGAAGGCTCGTTTTCAGATATGATGTTATCCTCGCCTGCTGTTGGGTGTTCACTGTTTTCAGTAAGAGGTTCTACATCAAACCCCATGCCGTCACCAGTTTCTCTGGCAAAAAGACTGATTACATGACCAACCGGAATCCATATATCATGAGAAACGCCGCCAAAACGGGCAGAAAAACTAACCCATTCATTATCTATATTCAGATTATGTGCGGCTACAGGCCCGATATTAAGCACAATTTCATTGTTTTTTACATACTGAAGCGGTACCTGAGTTTTATCATTTACCCATACAGCAATATGCGGTGTATACCCGCTATCCAGCGACCATTCATATAATGCTCGCAGAATATACGGTTTGGTGTTCAGCTTGCTCATTGTCCTCCCCTTTGTCAGGATAATTTAACGACGCATCGCTTTCTCGGCAGGTGTTAAGGCATCAATAAACGCTTCACGCTGAAAAATACGTTCCGCATATTTAAGCAATGGCGCAGCTGATTTTGGCAGCTTAATATCATAGTGATCCAGACGCCACAAAAGCGGAGCCAGCGCCACATCAATCATGGAGAAATCATCACCGATAATATATTTGTTTTTAGTGAATGCAGGAGCCAGCATCGTTAAGCCCTGAGTAATGGCTTCGCGGGCTTTGTTCATTTCCTTATTACTTGATTCAGGATTTTCCAGCACCAGTACATGACTGAACAGTTCTTTTTCCAGACGATATAAAACAAGACGGCCGCGACCACGCATAATCGGGTCTGCCGGCATTAGCTGCGGATGCGGAAACCGCTCATCAATATATTCATTAATAATATTGGATTCATATAAAATTAGGTCACGTTCAACCAGAACAGGAACCTGATTATACGGATTCATCACGGCCAGATCTTCCGGCTTATTGAAAACGTCTACATCTTTAATTTCAAAATCCATGCCTTTTTCATAAAGTACAAAGCTGCAACGCTGACTAAACGGGCAAGTAATACCCGCATATAATGTCATCATAATTAGTTTCCCAGAATTACTGTATAATCAATACAGTGTGGTGTTTAAGAATTATCCAATTATAGACAAATGACTCTATTTTTACCAGAAAAATAGCTTAAGTTTATGTTTATTAAAATTTTTATTATATAAATTACCGCTAATCACACAAAATTTATTTAAGCCGGATTAGGCTCGTCAAAAAACTGCTGAGTAATCCCGAATTCACAGGCTAATGCACAGGCAAGTGCCTGAATACCATATCTTTCGGTAGCATGATGTCCTGCCGCGATGAATACCACTCCGCATTCCTGAGCCAGATGGTATTGCGGTTCGGATATTTCACCTGTAATAAATGCATCAACCCCGGCATCAATAGCCTGCTGAAAAAAACTCTGGCCGCCGCCGGTACACCAGGCCAGCCTGCGTACTGGTTGTTGTTTGTCAGCACATAACAATATGGGTTTGTGATTCAGGCCTAGCTCAATCTCCTGAGCCAGCTGTTCTGCAGTTTGCTCATAGGTTAAAGCACCGTACTGAATTAAATTCTGTTCACCGCCACAGCCGGTAATCTGCCAGCCTAAACGCTGAGCCAGCTGCACATTATTCCCCCAGCGCGGATGCGCATCCAGCGGTAAATGATAGCCAACCAGATTAATATTATTGGCTAATAATGTCTGAATACGGCGTTTTTTCCAACCTGTAATCACAGCCGCTTCATTTTTCCAGAACATACCATGATGAACCAGCAGCATATCTGCCTGCTGCTTTACGGCAAAATCAATAGCAGCCTGACTGGCAGTGACAGCACAAACAATAGTGCTAACTTCATCCCTGCCTTCTACCTGTAACCCATTCGGGCTGAAATCGCGAAACTGAGCAACCGCCAGCTCCTGAGCGCACCAGTCTAAAATTTCTTTTCTGAAAGCCATAAATTTCCTTTAATCGTGCAAGATATAGCAGTCTGCATTGTTAATACATAGCTTTATTCTTATTACAATAAAGTCATTATACTAACAAGCACAGGGAGAAAGCTGAAAATGTCTGAATACAGCTGAGTGAATATGAAATTATAAAAAATCATTATCTTTAAATAAAAATATTTATATGCTTTGTGATTAACTAAATAAATGTTATTTTATGTTAATATTTATCAAAATAATGTAGTATTAAATTTAAAAGCTCGCAGATTTTTGGAATATCAAAATGAAAATATTGCTTTTGTTATTAATTTTAAGTTTAAGCGGATGTCTTAACAGCAACAATGATAGCGAACAGGACAAAATTAAAAAAATGGAGGAACAACGGATAATCACAGACACCACAGAGATTACTGTGCGCATTCCATCAAAAGTATCAGGTAAAAAACTGGAGATTACCCTGCCGCGCTGCATGTTTGGTTTTAGTATAAAAAATAAAATTATTGATGGTATAGTCGAGCAAAAGGCAGCAGCAGTTATATTTGCCTTACCTACTTTATCAGGTTTTCCCAATGATGAAGAAGCAATTCATCGATGTCCTGATTTTTCTAAGCCTGTTGTAGGTCTTAGTTTTGCGCCGTTATTTCGCCACATAAAAGCAGAAAAACTGGAATATGGAAATCATTGGTTCAAACGGGAAAATTACCGATTCCGATTAAAAGAAAAGAAAAATAATCAGGAATTGTATTATATTGGTATTTCAGGAAAACAAACTATGTTTATTAATAAATCCGAAACCAATCAACAAGATTTAAGAATTGATTTCTGGCCATTTGATGTTAAGGATGAATACGATGCTTTTCCGCATCAAATTGATATTTATTCTGTTTTAGATAAAGAGTTTAGTGTTGCTTACACTGTATATTCCTCGAGATTTCTACATGGAAAATATAAACCACCAGTAAGCCAGAACTATTTTGTTGATGGATTAATTCAAGTATATAAGCACAATGAAAGTTTACTTGATCATCCGGAAATTCAACTGGGTTTCATTCAAAATAATAACCGTATTCTGGATTATATCCATCAGCACAGTAAGGTAGTTACAGACCAAAATCATTAAGAATAGCCATATTTAATCTTGCTGATATTTGATTACAGAAAAAACTAAAACTATTAATTTCTCACCATTTAAAATTAATTTTTCAATATATTATTAAGATAAAAAGCTGCCGGTTGCTAATGATGCAACCGGCAGCTTTTTACCTTGAAATAATTAGTTTTGCAGAGCTGTCTTTATGCGTTGATGTAAATTCTGAATACTGTAAACATCAGTACGGGATAAACGGCTTACACCCTCGCTCATCGCTAAAGCACCTGCGATGGTGGTATATAGTGGAATACGCATATTCAGTGCACTACGGCGGATTGAATGGCTGTCTTTAATAGACTGTACATCACTGCTGACAGTATTAACAACCAGAGCAATCTCACCGTTTTTAATGGCATCAACAATATGCGGACGCCCTTCAGTTACCTTATTCACCACTTGCACATTGATTCCGTGCTCAGCCAGAAAAGCTGCTGTCCCGCGAGTGGCACATAGTCCGTAACCGAGCGACTGAAAATTGGTTGCCACCTGAACAACAGCAGGTTTGTCTTCATTACGTACAGCCAGAAACACTTTACCAATAGTCGGCATACGTTCACCCGCTCCGAGCTGGGCTTTTAAATATGCTTCGGCAAATGTTTCACCAACACCCATTACTTCACCGGTAGAACGCATTTCCGGCCCGAGAATGGTATCTACGCCGGGAAATTTAATAAAAGGAAATACGGCTTCCTTAACTGCAAAAAATTCAGGAATAACTTCTTGTGTGTAGCCCTGTTCGGCCAATGAGATACCGGCCATAACCCTTGCTCCAATTTTAGCAAGAGACACACTTGTGGCTTTAGATACAAATGGAACAGTACGTGAAGCACGCGGATTAACTTCAAGTACGTAAACGATATCATCCTGTACCGCAAACTGCACATTCATCAGACCAACTACATCTAAAGCCATTGCCATGGCTGCTGTCTGACGACGAATTTCATTCTGAATAGCTTCACTTAGCGAATAAGGCGGAATGGAACATGCTGAATCGCCACTATGGACACCTGCCTGTTCCACATGCTGCATGATGCCGCCGATAACCACCTGTTTACCATCACATATACAATCTACATCTACTTCAATAGCGTGGCTGAGAAAGTAATCAAGCAATACCGGGCTATCATTTGATACTTGTACAGCTTCGCGCATATAGGTTTGTAATTCATTGGCTGAATGCACTACCTGCATAGCTCGTCCGCCAAGTACATAAGATGGACGTACTACTAGCGGATAGCCAACTTCTTCAGCCAGTTGCAGTGCCTCTGCCTCGGTACGTGCTGTACGGTTTTCCGGTTGACGCAATCCCAGTTTATGTAGAATCTGCTGAAAACGCTCACGGTCTTCTGCTGCATCAATGGCATCGGCAGAGGTGCCGATAATATTAACACCATTAGCTACCAGTTCATTAGCCAGTTTTAAAGGCGTCTGACCGCCATAATGCACAATGAGACCGTCTGGCTGTTCGGTATGACAGATTTCCAGTACGTCTTCAAGGGTTAGCGGCTCGAAATACAATCTGTCAGAAGTATCATAATCTGTCGAAACGGTTTCAGGATTACAGTTCACCATAATGGTTTCAAAACCGGATTCGCGCAATGCTAATGCAGCATGTACACAGCAATAATCAAACTCAATACCTTGACCGATACGATTTGGTCCGCCACCAAGAATCATAATTTTTTTACGCTGTGTCGGTTCCGCTTCGCATTCTTCTTCATAAGTTGAGTACAGATAGGCAGTATCGGTAGCAAATTCCGCTGCACAGGTATCTACGCGTTTAAAAACCGGATGCAGATTCATGGCATAACGATGCTGCCTTACACTGGCTTCATCCTGATTAAGCAATTGCGCCAGCCGTTTATCAGCAAAACCTTTGCGTTTAAGTTTACGCAGATAACTGTAATCGATATCTTCCAGTCTGATCGCGGTCAGTTTATGTTCTTCATTAACTAGATCAGCAATCTGTGCCAAGAACCACGGATCAATAGCACAAATTGTATAGATTTCCTCTAATGAAAAGCCGGCACGAAATGCATCGGCGACATACAGTATGCGTTCAGGACCGGGATTAGCCAGTTCACGCTGAATGGCTGCACGGTCACTGCTGCGGCAATCAAAGCCGCTCAGACCGACCTCCAGACCGCGCAGAGCTTTATGGACAGATTCCTGAAATGTACGGCCGATAGCCATTACTTCCCCAACTGATTTCATCTGTGTCGTCAGGCGATCATCTGCGGACGGAAATTTTTCAAAGGCAAAACGGGGAACTTTAGTTACCACATAATCAATGGAAGGCTCAAAGGAAGCCGGTGTGCGTCCGCCGGTTATATCATTTTGCAATTCATTCAGTGTATAGCCTATTGCCAGCTTAGCTGCGATTTTGGCAATCGGAAAACCAGTAGCTTTAGAAGCCAGAGCAGAAGAACGGCTGACACGCGGATTCATTTCAATCACAATCATTTCGCCGTTTTGCGGATTAACGGCAAACTGCACATTAGAGCCACCGGTATCCACACCGATTTCACGCAGCACTGCCAGAGAGGCATCACGCATCAGCTGATATTCTTTATCCGTCAGTGTTTGTGCCGGAGCTACTGTAATCGAATCACCGGTATGTACACCGCACGGATCAAAATTTTCTATCGAACAGATAATAATGCAATTGTCGGCACGGTCACGCACCACTTCCATTTCATATTCTTTCCAACCCAGTACAGACTGTTCGACCAGTAATTCATGAGTAGGTGAAGCATCAAAACCACGTTCACAAATAGTAATAAATTCATCTTTATTGTAGGCAATACCGCCGCCACTGCCGCCCATGGTGAAAGACGGGCGAATTAATGCAGGAAATCCAACCTGTGCCTGTGCATCCAGAGCCTGCTCCATGCTATGGCAAATAAAGGATTTCGGGGTATGCAGACCGATTTTATTCATTGCTTCTTTAAAACGGCCGCGGTCTTCTGCTTTATCAATTGCATCTTCGGATGCACCAATCAGCTCTACCTGATATTTTTTCAGAATACCGTTATGCGCCAGATCAAGAGCACAGTTGAGTGCCGTTTGCCCGCCCATCGTTGGCAAAATGGCATCGGGACGTTCTTTTTCAATAATTTTTGCCACTGTCTGCCACATAATCGGCTCAATGTAAGTAACATCAGCCATATCCGGATCTGTCATAATCGTAGCCGGATTGGAATTAACCAGAATGACTTTATAGCCCTCTTCACGCAATGCCTTGCATGCCTGAGCTCCGGAGTAGTCAAACTCGCATGCCTGACCAATTACAATAGGACCGGCACCAATAATTAGGATAGATTTTAAGTCTGTGCGCTTAGGCATACTGATACCTTTATCAAAAAATTATCTGTTAATTTAGCGGTATGGCAAGATTGATTTTCTGACAGTCAATCGGTCATTCGATACTTGCCGTCCATAATTTCAGTGCAAACGCAATAAACATTAGCCCGATTGTGGCTACTGCCCCGGCAGCCAGACGCTGATAGTGACGAAACCACTTGACCAGCGATAAGCCACTGAATATCAGTACGCTTAGATAAGTCAGGCTGAAAATTTGCAAAATAATAGCCAGCAGTAAAAAACTATATGCCGGATGTGAGTAATGCGGATCAACAAACTGAACAAAAAAAGCCAGAAAAAACAAAATGGCTTTCGGGTTTAACAAACTGAGCAGCAAAGCATGCTGAAAGTAATGACGTGCCGGAAGCGGTTTACTGGCTTGTGCCGGCTCACACAATGATTGTCTGAAAACATCTGCAGCAGCCTGCTGACGTCTGTTCCATTGCTTAAGAGCTGAACGCAGCAACTGCCAGCCCAGATAAAACAAATACAAACCACCGACCAGTTTCAGTATTAAAAACAATGCAGGTATGGTTTTGATAATCGATGTTGCACCTGAAGCTGAAAGCAACATCAAAATACTGTCACCCAGAAATATTCCGGCAACCGCACAATAAGCAGCCCGTGCTCCATATTTTCCGGCCATAGCCAAACAATACATTGAATTTGGTCCCGGCAGCAGAACAATTGCTATGGCACCAACAATATACGTTCCCAGATCAGTAATACCAAACATGGGGATTCCTGTACTTTTTTACTATTCTCAATAAATGTAGTTCGTAATATCACGCAATTAATTTTTATTTGCCGCCTGCATATGTTCGATAAAGCGGTCAAAAAGGTAGGCAACGTCGTGCGGGCCCGGACTGGCTTCCGGATGTCCCTGAAATGAAAAAGCCGGCTGACTGGTCATGCTAATACCTTGTAGTGAACCGTCAAACAGCGATTTATGAGTAATACGAACATTTTCCGGTAAAGTATCTGCATCTACTTCAAAACCATGATTCTGACTGGTAATCACAACCCGGTCGGTATCCATATCCTGTACCGGATGATTGGCTCCGTGATGACCAAAAGGCATTTTGCGGGTTTTCGCCCCTAAAGCCAGACCAAGCAGCTGATGTCCCAGACAAATACCGAATAGTGGCAGTTTATGTGCCAGAATTTCCTGCACAGCTTTAATGGCATAATCACAAGGTTCCGGATCACCCGGCCCGTTAGACAAAAATACGCCGTCAGGATTCAATGCCAGTACTTCAGCTGCCGGTGTAGTAGCAGGAACCACAGTCAGACGGCAGCCGCGTTCACTCAGCATACGCAAAATATTGGTTTTTACCCCGAAATCGTAGGCAACCACATGATATCTGGCTTCCTGCGGTTGAACATAACCCTGCCCCAGCTGCCATTCACCCTGAGTAAATTCATATTTTGCAGAACAGCTTACTTCTCGTGCCAAATCTTTTCCGGCCATGCTGCCAAAAGCACGTGCCATTTCCAGAGCCTGTTCTTTATTTGCATCGGCACCAGTCAAAATACAGCCGGCCTGTGAACCTTTATCCCGCAGCAAACGGGTAAGGCGTCGGGTATCAATATCTGCGATTGCCACAGTATGTTGACGTTTCAGATAATCGGACAGGCTTTCTTGCGCACGAAAATTACTGTGCAATAAAGGTAAGTCGCGAATAATTAACCCGGAAGCATAAATTTGTTTACTCTCAGTGTCTTCACTGTTGATGCCGGTATTGCCGATATGCGGATAAGTAAGAGTCACCATCTGCTGGGTGTAAGACGGATCAGTGAGAATTTCCTGATAGCCAGTCATGCTGGTATTGAAGACTACTTCACCAACTGCCTGCCCGGCTGCTCCAATGCTGACACCATGAAATACGGAACCGTCAGCCAACACCAGAATTGCACTTGTAGTCATGGATGAGTCCTGTGTATTTAATAGACCGTCAATAACGACAATCTGTTTTTTATGGATTAATAATCGTGCTTCCAGTTACCAGTTGCAGGCAAAAAAAAACACGCCACTTCACGCAAAAAGCGTGAGCTACGTGCTTGATTATGGCAGAGACATAATATCTGACACTGCCATGAAAGCAATGCATTTTAGCTAATCTTCTCTGCTTTGGCAATGCAGATATTACTAAATAAAAAAGAAAATTTTTATTAATCTGCTGAGCAGCCCGCCGGCTGCCCTTTAGACTGACTGCAAATTTTACAACATTATTTAGCGTACATGATAATTCGGCGCTTCTTTGGTGATTTGCACATCGTGTACATGCGACTCACTCATACCCGCTGCGGTAATTTCAACAAATTCTGCCTTATCATGCATATCATGAATGGTTTTACAACCCAGATAGCCCATGCTGGAGCGTAATCCGCCTACGAGCTGATGGATAATCTGACTGATTGGTCCTTTATAAGGTACCCGTCCCTCGATGCCTTCCGGCACATATTTATCAGCGCTGGAGACATTATCCTGAAAATAGCGGTCAGATGAGCCCTGGCTCATGGCTCCCATTGAACCCATACCGCGATAGGATTTATAAGAGCGTCCCTGATAAAGCTCGATTTCGCCCGGTGCTTCTTCAGTACCGGCGAACATACCGCCCAGCATTACCGCAGAGGCGCCGGCTGCCAGTGCTTTAGCCAGATCACCTGAAAAGCGTATACCACCGTCAGCAATCAGCGGCACACCAGTACCGGCAAGTTCTGCAGCCACATTATGAATAGCGGTTAACTGCGGCACACCTACACCGGCTACTATACGGGTTGTACAGATTGAGCCCGGCCCAATGCCAACTTTAACTGCATCCACTCCGGCTGCAACCAGATCACGCGCAGCAGCGGCTGTTGCTATATTACCGCCAATGACATCTACATCGGGATAATGCTGTTTTACCCAGCGTACACGTTCTATTACACCCTGACTGTGTCCATGTGCTGTATCCACCACCAGTACATCTACTCCGGCCTGTACCAGAGCAGCTACCCGCTCGTCTGTGTCTTTTCCGACTCCGACTGCTGCGCCTACTCTCAGCCGCCCTTCACTGTCTTTATTGGCATTAGGAAAAGCCGTGTTTTTTAATATGTCTTTTACTGTAATCAGACCTTTCAGCACCCAGTCTTCATTCACTACCAGCACACGCTCAATTTTATGTGTATGCATTAATTCACGGGCATCATCGATACTGGTAGTTTCACTTACAGTAACCAAACGCTCACGCGGGGTCATAATACTGGATACTTTTTGCTGCAGATTACGTTCAAAACGTAAATCCCGGTTAGTAACCAAACCAACAACTTTGCCATTTTCCAGTACCGGTAAGCTGGAAACTTTGTATTTACGCCCGGGACCAATTAAATCGCTAATCAGCGTATCAGGTGTAATAGTTACTGGATCCTTGACCACACCACTTTCATATCGTTTAACATTGGCTACGGCACGTGCCTGCCGTTCAACACTCATGTTTTTGTGAATAATGCCAATACCGCCTTCCTGAGCCATGGAAATAGCCAGCCTAGCCTCAGTAACCGTGTCCATCGCCGCTGATACCAGTGGTAAATTCAGATTAATCCGGCGGGTAAGCGGGGTTTTCAGAATAACGTCGCGCGGCAGTACTTCAGAATGAGCAGGTACGAGTAGCACGTCGTCAAAAGTGTAAGCTTTTTCGACTATACGCATTTTAGGGCTTCTTTTTAGAGGATGAGAAGAAATTCAGATAAGGGAATTGGCGGGCAATTTTAACAAATATACGACACACTGGCAAAATATACTTTTACATAAATCTGTCAATTGACAAACATTGTTTTTTTTTATCGTATAATGGTCAAAACATATATTTTCAAACCCAAGGAAAAGTAAACATGCGTCACAAAATACTGAAAATGTCACTGGCAATGGTACTGATGGGCAGCACATTAATAGCAGGTGCTGTGGAGGTATATACATGGCGTGATAACAAAGGCGTAAGTGAATACTCAGACTCTCCCGTTAACCTCACCCCGGGCAAAACTCAGCGATTCAATGTACGAACACAGACCACTACCTCACTGGCTCAGCCCAAAATTAATGCTGAGGCCAGCTCTGAGTCTCTGACTGATCAACAGGCAGAGCTTAACCGCAAAATTGAAGAACAGAATAAACAGACAGCTGAGCAAAACAAAAAAATTGCGGCTGAAAATAAGAAAAACCGTGATGCCGCCTGCAAAACTTCGCAGATGAACCGCAAAATGGCAGATAGCCTGCGCACCAATAATCGCGATGCACTGATTAAACGTTATGATGAAGACGTACGGCTGAATTGTAATTAAATTTTTACTCTTGACTATTTTACTTCTCATCCATAAGTTGTTTATGCAGCTTATGGACTTTTTTATGGCTGCATACATAGTTATTAACCAGATATACCATTACTATGACCGATACCACAGCCGCATCATCCAGCTTTGCAGACAATCATAAATTTGATATAGCCCTGTTTCTTAAAAACCTGCCTTTAGTGCCGGGTGTATACCGTATGCTTGATGCAAGTGATAAAGTATTATATGTAGGCAAAGCGGTGAATCTGAAACGCCGCGTCAGCAGCTACTTTCAGAAAACCGATTTATCGCCCCGTATTCAGCTTATGGTGAAACAAGTGGCGCGAATTGAAGTTACAGCCACTCATTCAGAAACAGAAGCATTGATTCTAGAAAATAACTTTATCAAGGCATTATCGCCGAAATACAATATTCTGTTCCGGGATGATAAAAGCTATCCTTATCTGATGCTGAGCGGACATGAGTTCCCGCAAATGGCTTATTACCGCGGCAGTCTGAAAAAAAATAACCAGTATTTCGGTCCTTATCCTAATGGTTATGCAGTACGCAACAGCATCCAGACATTACAGAAAGTATTCAGACTGCGTACTTGTGAAGATAGTGTATTTGAACATCGCGACCGTGCCTGCCTGCTTTACCAGATTAAGCGTTGTTCTGGTCCATGTACAGGACATATCAATGCTGAAGATTATCAGAGCAGTGTTAAAGCTGCTGTCAGCTTTCTGCAGGGAAAAACCAGTGAGCTGACTGCTTCTCTGCATTCCAAAATGCAACATGCCGCTGAACAGCTGGATTTTGAAACGGCAGCACAGGTACGAGATCAGATTCAGGCACTGGGGCTGATGCAGTCTCAGCAATTTATAGACAGCAAACAGGCTCGTCACAATGACATTGATATCCTTGCGCTGGCTGAAGAAAATGATATTGTATGTATTCACTGGGTTAGTATTCGCGGCGGTCGACATGTAGGGGATAAAAATTTTTTTCCGGATACCCGCTACCGTGTTGCCGAAAAACTCAATCACTATGGAGAAGCATTTGCTGCACAACATTATCTGGGTAAAAATAAGCCGGATATAATCATCAGTAATTTTCAGTTTCCCAAAAGCCTGTGTGAAGCACTGAATAACGAAAACGGTAAACAGATTCAATTTATTCATAAAACTGTAGGTGAACGGCGCGTGTGGCTGAATATGGCGGAACGCAATGCGCATATGGCGATTGAACAGCATCGTTTACAGCAGCATAGCCAGCAACACCGGATTGAAGCGCTGGCTCAATTGCTGGATATGGATGCGGAAAATCTGAACCGGATTGAATGTTTTGATATCAGCCATACTCAGGGCGAAGCCACAATTGCCTCATGTGTGGTATATGAAGATGAAGCCATGCAGCCTGCCAAATATCGCCGCTACAACATTACAACCGCAAAGGCCGGTGATGATTATGCCGCCATGCGCGAAGTATTAACCCGTCGCTACGGACGACTGGCAGATAATGATGACAGTATCGGTGCATGGCCGGATCTGGTGCTCATAGACGGAGGCAAAGGTCAGGTACATATGGCTCTGGATGTATGGCAGGAGCTGGGTATTCATATTCCGATAGTCGGTATTGCCAAAGGTCCGGAACGTAAAGCCGGTCTGGAAGAACTGATTATTCCGCATCAGCAGCGCAATATCCGGATAGAACCGCACAATCCTGCCCTGCATTTGTTACAAACTGTCCGGGATGAATCTCACCGTTTTGCTATTACCGGTCATCGGCAGAAACGTGCCAAAGCAAGAGTCACTTCTTCGCTTAACGACATACCGGGTATCGGCAGCAAGAGGCGTCAGGCACTATTAACCCGTTTTGGGGGTTTACGCGGCGTGGTTGCTGCCAGTGTGCATGATCTGAGTCAGACGGAAGGTATTAGCCTTGCTCTGGCCGAAAAGATATATGATGCTTTACATTAGTACAAATAAATTAATATTGCAAATAAACAATACCGGAATATCCAGAAATTTTGTTTACAATATTAAATATACAATTATTGAATGACAAAACAGTGCTACTTATAGCAAATATCATTTTGAGATAATACAGAGCATTATTATAAATATGTCAAAACAATATTTATTACTTCATTAGACTATATACTCATGACTGGAAACCAGAGATACTGGATATTATTAATTATTACCAGAACATTACCAAATTTGCTTATAACCAGTAAATAGCAAAAGATTAAAGCAAGGTTTGGCTAAAATATTTATTTTTCTTTACATAAAAACATACCGGTTTTGAATATATATCGAAGTTTGAGGATATACTGACTAGTGAATTCTTTATTTTCTTTTGTTCTTTTTTGTACTTGTATCTGTTTTTTAATTTTATTTTTCGCCAAAATAATCAAATGGCTTTTCTTACGTTCAGCTTAATGATAAAAATATTAACTAATTAATTTGGTAAAAAAGTATATAAACCTTACTCAATACTTACTGTAAAATAAACATAATGACTCATATCATTTTATATTTAATTATGAATCAATATATTTATTCCGTACTCAATTATTTATAACATCAGCACCAAATGCAGCATTTTAATTAGAAATGTAATAGCCCGAGCCAGAATTAATTTTTAAACAGACATTCATATATACAATCGGTTAGTGATAAATCTAAATATTTTAATGAGTTCAGCAGCAGAGAATATTATTTTCCAGTTGCTGTAATTTAAGGTAATTATGATAACTGACCCATCAATATAATGATAATTATATATATGATTTAAATCAAACCACAACATTTAAATATATTTAATTTAAAAAGATTTATATATAATAAAATAATTTTTATTTACAATAAAATTTAAATATGATTCAGCATTACTTAAATCGCAGAAAATTGATCAGATTTTTAATTAGCTATTTAATATTTATAATATTTTTTTTCATTATATTCGAATTCCATGTTGGTTTTAAAGATATAAATAGAATTTTTACACGAGAGATAGTTTTGGGTCTAATAAAAGAAACTTTCATTCTCTTTTTATACTTCTTTTTTTTGTTCAAAACGACTAAAGCTATTTTCATTCGCAACAGCAAAAATCAATCATCTTCTTTTAAATCTTTATTTTTTAAATTAGCACTTAATATTGGTTTAATTTTGCTATTTCACTTTGTTGTTTATTTATTAAGTATCTACTACAGAGATTTAGAGTACACTACTTTAGCATATTATTTAGCGTACACTATTTATGGTTTAATGATATATTTCATTTTATATTGCTGGGCAGTCAGTATTTTTTTACTAATAAATATAAAAATCATAAAATATTTTTTACGGGCAGAAGAAAATGTTCAGATTTCTTCTTATAGACTTGTATCCGAAGATTTATTTATGTTTTTAATTAGTTACTCATTAGTTATAATCTGCATGATTGCATCATACTACTCTTTTGGTGATTATACTTACCAATTCAATATTTTGTTAGGAAGCGGATATTTAATCTTAATTCTGCTCGGAATTAATTTTTTAACTTTTATATTGATTATATTTGTTTCTACTATTAAACCTGTAAAATGTATTTTTTTTAATATTGAAAATAGTGAATTCTTTTCATTTAATTCTTTACTTAGCAGCTCCGGATTATCTCTGATAAACTGCCTCTTTTTGTTTTTTATTAACGGTATATTATTTTTTATAGAATCTTCACAACTTATACAACTTGTTTTCATTTCAGGTGAAATTTTCTGCTTGTGTATCTTTATTCGTTTTTTTATTTTACTTCTTGCTAAAATAATTCAATTATTTTTCTCTTTCTTAACCGGGATAAGAGATTTTAAATAAATTAATACAGAATAAATAGCAAAATATTTATATCTTTATAATAATTAAAAATATTCATTTAAAATATTATAATTAAACTATTATTTTCATAAATAAAGTATTGCTTAATAAAAAATAAACTATATAATTTATTTACCTAACTTTTTTTAGCTTAGGTTATTAATTTAAATTATAAAAAATCTTAAAAGCATATAAAAGGAGAAAATAATATGTATAATATTGACTACAATAGCTATCGCTCTATAAACAGTTTTAATCAGCGCGTACGCTTTTTAATATTACATTATACTGCTGAAAATTTTGCTGATTCGATCAAATCACTCACCAGTTCAAATACGAGCATTCATTATCTGATTCCGGATGAGACAGAAGCAAGCTATCAGGCAGCCGGTTTTAAAGAGCTGCGTATTTTTAATTTGGTGGCAGAAACAGACCGAGCTTGGCATGCAGGTGTCAGTAATTGGCAAGGACGTAGTAATCTGAATGATACTTCCATAGGTATAGAAGTTGTTAATCTGGCTACTGATAATAACGGTATATTTACTTTTCCATCCTATGGAGTAAATCAGATTAAAGCGCTCAAACAACTAGCTCTGAATATTCTCCAGCGTTATCCGGACATTACGCCAACTCATGTTATCGGCCATTCAGATATCGCACCACAACGCAAAAGTGATCCGGGCGCGGCCTTTCCATGGAAAGAACTTTACAAAGCAGGAATTGGCGCCTGGTTTGATACAAAAACCAAATTAAATTATCTAATCCAATTCATAAAGCAAGGAATACCTGATAATGCAACCATTTTAAAACAATTAAATCGTTATGGTTACGATATCACCGATGCTGACGCTGATGCTGAACAATTCAGCAAACTGATACGTGCTTTTCAATTGCATTTCCGTCCGACTGACTATAGCGGAAGAGTGGATTGCGAAACGGTTGCTATTTTATATGCTTTAATTGATAAATATTTTCCGGAGGCATAAAATTTTTACTTAAAAAAAAGCAGATGTTAAGCAGTTTGAAAAAGCCACGAACATAGATATTAAGTCCGTAGCTTTTTCAAATGAATGATAAATAAACTGATAATTTATCCGTAGTGGATAGCCAACTGCTTATAAGCGGGTAACTGAAAGTACACCTTTAACATCGCTCAGGTGGCTAAGCACCCGGGGTAAATCATTTACCTGTTGTACTTCAACAGTAAATCGCAACTGAGCTTCCATATCACGTGATAACGTCTGTACCGCAGTAACATTAAGCCGGTTGCGTGCCAGTGTTTCAGAAATATCACGCAATAATCCACTGCGGTCTCTGGCACGAATTTCGATATCAATAGCAAAAACCTGCCCGGCTGAATCACTTGCCCAGGATGCAGGTAATACTTTATCCGGAGAAATCTGAGCCAGATATTGAAACGAAGAACAATTGCTACGATGGATTGAGATACCACGTTCCCGTGTTACAAAACCAATAATTTTGTCTCCGAATGCCGGTTTGCAGCATTTAGCCAGTGTTGTAAATAAACCAGCCTCACCATCCACGAGAACACCACCAAAATTTTTCTTAATTTTACTGCGTTTGACTAAATGATTTTCTGTTACCGGTGCTTCCGGTTTTTCCAGTAAAGTATCGACTGCTTTCTGAATCATGCGGCCCGAAACTTCACCATGCCCCATAGACAGATAAAAATCATCTGCACTGGAAAATCCCAGAGCTTCAGCCAGCTTATGAATATTTGGCTGCACCTGCATTTTTACTAACTGTTTTTCCAGCGCAGCACGTCCTGATTCCCGTATGGATTCACCGTTCTGCTGCCGGATAAACGCACGAATCTTACTAATGGCTTTATTACTTTTCACCCAGCCATCATGCAACCAGTTAACCGATGGTTTACCTTCGCGTGCAGTAATAATTTCAACCCGCTGACCATTCTCCAATGGTGTGGATAACGGGACAATCTGCCCGTCTACTTTGGCTCCGCGACAGCGGTTACCAATATCTGTATGTAATGCATAGGCAAAATCAATCGGAGTGGCACCAGCCGGTAAAGAGAATACCTTGCCATGCGGAGACAGAACATAAATAGTGTCGTTAAACAGTTCTGTCTGGAAAGCACGTGACAGATCTTCACGGCTACTATCGTTTTCGGCGATATTTTCGCGCCAGTCGAGCAACTGACGTAACCATGCTATTTTATGTTCATAGGCTTCATTACCCTTGCCACCCTCTTTATAGCGCCAGTGAGCGGCTACACCAAACTCTGCATAACGATGCATATCAAAAGTTCGAATCTGGATTTCCACGCCTTTGTCTTCAGGTCCGACGACAACAGTATGCAAACTTTGATAATCATTGGGTTTAGGATGGGCAATATAATCATCAAATTCACCCGGTATAGGCTGCCATAAGCTGTGCACGATCCCCAGAGTGGCATAACAGTCTGCTACTGTATCCACCAGAATGCGTACTGCCCGTATATCATACAAACCATCAAAGCTCAGTTTCTTTTTTACCATTTTACGGTAAATAGAATAGATATGCTTTGGTCGTCCGGCCACTTCAAAATGCATATTCAGGCGACTCAGTTGCTGTCTGAGGGTATCAACAAAATGTTCAATATAGTCCAGACGCTCAGTACGCTTTTCATCCAGCAGACGGGCAATTTTCTTATATTCATCCGGATTCTGATAACGAAAACTTAAATCCTCAAGCTGCCATTTCAGCTGCCATACTCCCAAGCGATTGGCCAGAGGGGCAAAAACTGTCATGGTTTCTTTAGCTACGTCCTTTTTTAAATTTTCGTCTGTGACTTTACTCAGGTAGCTCATGGTCTGGGCGCGCATGGCAAGTTTAATCAGTACGACCCGGATATCCGATACCATCGCCAGTAACATCTGTCGCATTGCTTCAGCCTGCTGCTGCCGTTCCTCCTGTGTAGCCAGAGGGCTGATGCTGACAAAATAAGTAAGCTTCTGTACCTGATACAAACCTGCAACCAGCTGCATTACACTGTCACCACATTCTTCTTTGACAATATTTTTCCAGTCAGTGACATAATTGGGCAGACAGCTCAGCATTGTGGCGGCAACAGCATCGGCCATCAAATCCATATCTGCTACCGATTTAGCAGCAGCCATTAAATTGATATACAGATCTTCACCGGCAAAGGTTACCGCGTCTTTTGGATAGCTGTTATTTACCAAAGTCTGGGCATGCCGGAGCATTACTCCCATCGCCGCTGGTAAGGTGGCAATATAATCATCTAACCAGACACACGGTAAGCATGGATTGGTGACAAGAGCTTGATCAGGCGTGCTAACCATGTTATCAACCTGTTGATTTGTGTAAATTATGGCGACCATTTTACCAAAACAGACCATTTTATGCTTCATATTAGGCTGTAGAAAAACAGGAATAGTGCTATTATGCGCAACTTTCGCATACACTATATGCAAATAACTTCGCTCGTCCCGCGTTTATAGCTTTCGCATATAGTCTTTATTTTTAAAGGATTTATAATGCAGACTCATCCCGAAGTCATAGGTGTTGACGCGCTGGCCGAAAAAATTCGCAAAATTCCGAACTGGCCACAGGAAGGAATTTTATTTCACGACATTACTCCGGTATTACAAAGCCCGCAGTACTTCCGTTTGCTGGTAGATTTAATGGTTTACCGGTATATGGATCAGAAAATTGATGTTGTGGCCGGTCTGGATGCACGCGGTTTTATTATCGGTGCTGCTCTTGCCTATCAGCTGAATGTCGGTTTTGTTCCCATCCGTAAAAAAGGCAAGCTTCCTTTTACTACTATTGCGGAAAGTTACGAACTGGAATACGGACATGCAACCATCGAAATGCACACTGATGCAGTAAAACCGGGTACTCGTGTGCTGCTGGTAGATGATCTGGTTGCCACCGGAGGTACGATGAATGCCGGTGTAAAACTGATTCGTAAACTGGGTGCTGAAGTAGTAGAGGCAGCTGCAATTATCGAATTTACAGACCTGCCCGGCGGCAAAAAAATTCGAGATGAAGGAGTACCATTGTTTACGCTATACCAGAATTCCGGTTCTGTTGAGCAATAAAATCCTTCTGGTTGAACTTTTACCTGATAAATAAAAAAGCAGAGCAAAACGCTCTGCTTTTTTATACAAAAATATACTTATTTAGTTAATATCCAGTACCGGCATGGTTTTTACCAGCTCATCCACAGCTTTAACCTGAGCAAGAAATGGTTCGAGCAAATCCAAAGGTAAAGCGCTAGGACCATCGCAACGTGCCTTATCTGGATCAGGATGTGATTCAAGAAATAAACCGGCCAGCCGGGTAGCCATACCGGCTAGTGCCAGATCCAGTACCTGACTGCGACGCCCGCCTGAAGCGGCAGCATCAGCCTGACGTTGCTGCAATGCATGGGTTACATCAAAAATAACCGGTAAATCAGCACAAACTTTTTTCATCACACCAAAACCCAGCATATCAACTACCAGATTATCATAACCAAAGCTGCTGCCACGCTCACACAGAATAAGCTGCTGATTGCCAGCTTCATAAAACTTTTCAACAATATTCTTCATCTGGTGCGGGCTTAGGAACTGAGGTTTTTTAATATTAATTACTTTACCGGTTTGTGCCAGTGCCACCACTAAATCAGTCTGACGGGCTAAAAATGCCGGCAACTGCAATACATCGGCAACCTCTGCTACCGGTACAGCCTGATACGGTTCATGCACATCGGTAATTACCGGCACACCGAATTCCTGTTTAATTGCAACAAAAATTTTCATTCCCTCTTCCAGCCCTACTCCGCGATAGGAATGAATAGAAGAGCGGTTGGCTTTATCGAATGAGGCCTTAAAAACCAGCGGAATGCCCAATTTACGGGTAACCTCTGCATAATGTGCACATGTGCGCATTGTTAAATCCAGATTTTCCAGTACATTCAGACCACCAAACAGTACGAACGGTAAATGGTTGGCTACTTGAATATTGCCTACACGAATAATTCCGGCCACAATCAATCCTCAGTAAATTCTAATAAATGGATAACACCATTCATATTAACCTAAATGATTTATTTTACAAAAAATAGCAGTAATCAGTCCAAACCACTAAACAGCTTTGACAGTTTATCATTTCACTAAACCTGTTATCATGGCTTAAAATTTGTTTTTACATTAAATAGAATACTTGTGTCATTTATGATATAGGTTGAAATTCCAGTTTCACGCTACAATAGCAGTCATTAACTGGCTGGAAAATATGATACACGTTTTAACTTTCTGAAACAGGACTGATCTTGGCATATTTCACGCAGAAGCGCTTGCAATGGCTGCTTTTAAGTATGTTGCTGTCTTCCCTTACCTCCATGGTGTGGGCTGTAGGCCTGCCAGCAGACAGCGATGACACAGATGACAATATTCCGCCTCCCAAAACCGGTTTCTTGCACAGATTGTTGCACGGACGCGAGCATAACGATTCACAACAACAGCCTCAGACACCCAAGAATCCGCGTGTTCCTGTTATTATTGATATTAATAATTCTGCCCTGAAAAAATTAATTAACAATTATTTACCCCTGATCACTCAGCAATTGATTGAAGATCTGGATGATGAACAGCTTAGTTTTTTGGCGGAAGAGGCGCCCCAACAAACGCAAACCATGCTGGAAACACAAGGCTATTTCAATGCTGAAGTTAATCTGGAAAAAAAATCTGATAACTACATTATCCATATTAAACCCGGTCCTCTGACTCATATTGAAAATGTTGATGTTTCTCTGACCGGTGATGTGACCAGTGATGATAATCTGACCAATTATTACAAAACTGCCATTGATAACTGGGTACTGCCTGTTGGAGACCCTTTTACCCAAAGTAACTGGTCAGCCAGTAAATCTTCTGTACTCAGCGCTATTGTGCGCAAAAAATACCCCCTGGCAACCATTAGCGCCAGCCGTGCGACTATTGATCCACAAAAAAATCAGGCAGACCTGTCACTTACAATTGACAGTAAACAACCTATATACTTTGGTGATATACAGGTTAGCGGAAATGAACGATATCCCGTTTCAATCGTTACCGGCATGGCTGATTTTACTTCCGGTTCCCCTTATGATCTGGACAAACTTCTGGACTATCAGCAGGCACTGGAACAAGACAGTCATTATGGTAATGCCGTAGTCAGTGCTGACTTTGACCATATGGAAAATAACCAGGTACCGGTTCTGGTTAAAGTCAGCGAAATGCGCCGTCAGAAGCTGACATTTGGTTTGAGATATGATACCAAAAACGGGCCCGGCTTTCGCGGAGGATATGACCACTATAATGTTTTTAATAAAGGTTTTGTTGGTTCAACCTTGCTGGATACAGACCGCTATGAAACTACTTTCGGTTTAGGTCTGAGCCAGCCGCGTGATAATCATGGTCATTACTGGACCAGCAATCTTAACTATACTTACTCTACTGTCCAGCATCTGGAGAGTCGTGCTTTATCCAGCGGAATGTGGAAAGTGCGCGACCGTAACGGCATTGATTCGCGTATCGGGATTGAATATGTTACGGAAAGCAGCAAAATTGAAGATGGACCTGATCTCGGACACAGTTATGCCACCATGCTGACAGCTTCATGGAAACGTCAGAATATTGAAACCCAGCTGCGGCCAGCCAATGGCTATTATCTGGAAGGCAAAGTTGGCACCACTCTGGGCAAACTGATATCATCAGCATCCATGCAAAGAGTTACAGCCAGTGGCGGCTACTATTTCACTCCTGAAAACAAAAAATACGGAACATGGTTTTTACGCAGCCAGATTGGCTATGTACATACTGGCGATGCAGTGAATGTACCTTCTGTGCTGATGTTTCGTGCCGGTGGTGCCAACAGCGTACGTGGTTATGAAATAGACAGTATCGGTATTAAAAGCTCACATAATTCAGTGTTACCTAACCGTACGCTGGCTGTAGCCAGTGTTGAATACCAGATTCCGGTGTATAAAGATTTTTCTCTGGCACTTTTTCATGATGCCGGTTCGGTATCAAAAAATTTCAGCGATATGCAATGGCGTCATGGTAGTGGTTTCGGGGTACGCTGGTTTAATCCCATCGCCCCGTTTGCCTTTGATTTAGCCTATGGTCATCACGATAAAAAATGGCGCTGGTCTATCAGTTTGGGAACTAAATTCTAATGACTGAAACCACTATCAACCCTGACGAAATATCAGCTCCCGCAGCACCTTCCGTACCGCCGCGAAAACCACACTGGAAGACATGGCTGAAAGCCGGACTGTATTCCCTGCTGGCTTTGTTTGTGATTATTGTGGTTATATTGTGCTGGCTGATTGGTACTGAGTCCGGTTTGCGCTTTGGGGTACATACGGTCCCGAAATGGTTTGGTGTGCATATCCAGACAGAGAACCTGAACGGCACTATCTGGCGCGGGTTTTCTGGTACTGATATTCACGTCAGTCATCGTGATTTTGATCTATCCATAGATAAGGTAAGACTTGACTGGAATAATCGCGAATTATGGCAACGACGATTTCATGTACGGCTGTTAGATGTAGGTAAAATTAATTATATAAATCACAGCGTACCTAAACCTAAACCTGTTCCTACTCTGCCCAACAGTATCAGCTTGCCAGTACAAATTATTATTGATAACATTCAGCTCGGTGGTTTTACCCTGGGTAAAAAAGAAACGCCTATTTTGCTTGCCAGTCAGGCCAGCTACACTTTTGACTACCACAAACATCAGCTTGTATTCAGTGGACTGAATACGCCATGGCAAAATATTCAAGGTAATATAGCCATTACCACACAGACACCATTCGCCCTGAGCGGACAACTTAACGGAACTGGCACCCTTGATAAAACTGCAGTTGAAAGTGCTGCGCTTATCCAGGGCAGCCTGCAACAACCAGATATATTTGCCCGTCTGGACGGAGGAGATATTCATTTCCGTACCCATGCCGTCATCAGACCTTATGCATTGCAACTCAATTATAAAATCGTCAGTCTGAACCTCCAAAGCCGCCATATTAATCCGGCTGCTTTTAATACAAGCCTGCCATTTGCCGACCTCAATCTTAATTTAGATCTGGCACCTGTGAACAACAACAAAAATCAGCTTGCCGGACATATTAAACTTGGAAATGAACAGCCACTGGCCTACAACGACCCTAAACATGCCGGTTTACCTGTACGCAGTATTGAAGGTGATATTAACATCGATAATAGCGGTAAACTTATCTTACCTGCATTAACTACACGCCTGCTTCAGCAGGGGCAGATCATTACCCGCGGGAATATCGATAGCGCATCCAGACAACTTGATATCAACAGCCAATTATTACGAATTTATGCCAGCGACGCTCTGACTACACCACTAACGGGTTCACTTAATGGCCATATTCATGTAACCGGCAACTTCAACGGTCTGACTACACAATGGCTCCTGTCAAGTGAGAAAGGTAATAGTGACGGGTCGATTCAGATTATTACTGATGAACAGAAACATCAGCAAACCCTGATACTCGATAAACTGAACATCACCCCCACTGGCGGCGGCAGCTTTAATGCCAAAGGCAGTCTGGCACTGTATCAGAATAAAGCAATCCGGCTGGCCATTAACAGCAACAATTTTAATCCCGCCAAAGTTAATTCAGATTTTCCGGCAGGCAGTATCAACGGACATATCAACGTTAACGGACAATTGGCACAACAACCTGCCATTCAGGCAGACATGCTCTGGCATAACAGCATTCTTTCCGGTGCACCTCTTTCAGGTAAAGCCGTCATCCGCTTTCGCAATCAGCATCTGGAACAGGCCAATATTAACCTCAATGCCGGCCCGAACCGGATAGCTACCAATGGCAGTTTTGGTAAAAAAGGTGATAAGCTTAATCTTGATATCAATGCACCCAATCTGGGATTATTCGGATTAGGCATGAAAGGTTTGCTCAGCACCAAAGGCTTTATCGCCGGAGAACCAAAAAAAATTACAGCCAATCTTACTGGTGCCGCACGCAATCTGCAAATTTCTGAACTACTTAACATTAATCAACTGGATTTTAAACTTCTTGGATCGCCTGATATTAATCAGCCATTACTGGTTAACCTGAATGCAGACCATATCAGCATTGCCGGCAGCGACGGCGGAAAACCCACGGTAATTAACAGCACCGATATCAAAATCAATGGCCGTGGCAGCCAGCACCAGCTCCAGGGCAGCAGTAATCTGACTCTGGACGGGAAAGCCTACCATCTTAATCTCAATGCGCATGGTGGTCTGGACCAGCATTATCAGTGGCGCGGACGAGTTAATGCTCTGGATATAATCGGCGCACTTAATCTGAAACTGCTCAATCCCATTCAGCTTGAGGCCGGAACCGAGCATGTCAGCATGCAAAATGCACGCTGGGCTGCTTTGAACGGTAACTTAACTCTGAATAATCTGAACTGGGATAAAAATAAAGGTCTGGTTACCCGTGGTTCAGCCAGTAATCTAGCTTTGCACGAATTACACAGCATCATTGAATTACCCCTTGAACAAAATCTGATTATAGGTGGTGACTGGAATTTCAGTTACAGTCGCAACATGCAGGGCTACCTGAAACTCTACCAGCAGGGAGGTGACATTACTCTGCCACAGCATCAGCAGAAACTTGAATTACAAAATGTACGTTTGGATGCACAATTTCAGAATGGTCATATCAATAATCATCTGAGTGGCATTACCCGTTATGGAACCACAGATGCTACTCTGGTAATCACTCCTGACAATAATGGCAAAGTACGTACAGCCCCTATCAGCGGGCGTATAAAACTTGATAGCCCTGATCTGAGCACTATTCGCAATCTTCTGCCCATTGGTATGCAGCTTAAGGGTAATATGCATGCAGAAGCCGGCATAAGCGGACATCTGAATGAACCTCTGCTTAATGGTACACTTACCGGTAATAACCTTTACTACAGAGATCAGGCAAATGGTACTATTCTTGAAAACGGCAACCTCAAAAGCCACTTTCAGGGGCGTCGCTGGTTAATTGACAGTCTTAGTTTTGCGCGCCGTGACGGAACTATTAAACTCAGCGGCGTAGTAGATATGACCAGACTCACTCCCGAAATTAACGTTACTGCCCACTTTGAACATTACAATATTTTTGATCAAATAAACCGTCGTCTCACCATAAGCGGTAATACTCAGCTACTGTATACTATTGCACACGGAATTGTTCTGAACGGTAAACTAAAAGTCGATAAGGGTCTCTTTGGTATGCAAAAATCAGGAATGCCACAGTTAGATGACGATGTTGTCGTACTAGGTCGAGAAAAGACAGCAGAACAGCAACGCCCTACACCAATCCGGCTCAATCTTGATTTAGACATGAATGATGCTTTTCGCTTCAGTGCTGAAGGAATTGACGTTCTGCTTGGCGGTCAGCTTACTGCTACTGCCAATCCGGGCAGTACTATTCAAATAATCGGCACAGTAAATGTTGTTCGCGGACAGTACAAAGCTTACGGACAAGATCTGGTAATTCAGCATGGCAGTACCATTTCTTTTGTAGGCCCTATGAATAATCCCAATTTAAAAATACGTGCCAAGCGCCGTTATTCACAGGTTGGTGCAGGTGTTGAAGCCCTCGGACGGCTGGACAGCCCGCGTATTAACCTGATAGCCAATGAAGCCATGAGTGAAAAAGACAAACTATCTTGGCTGATACTCAATCGCCCCAGCAGTGGTAGTGCCGGTGACGAAGCCGCCATTGCAGCTGCGGCCAGTGCATGGCTTGCCGGGGGTCTGAATGACAAACTTGGCCTTCTCGATGAAATCGGCCTTACCAGCCAGCAAACCCGAAATAGCCAGACAGGCGAAATGAATCCGGCTGAACAGGCCATCACAATCGGCAAACATTTGTCTAACAATCTTTATATCAGCTATCTGTATGGTATTCAAAGTGCAACCCAGACCGTCAGCATTACCTATCAGATTAGCCGTGCACTGCAAAGCATTGTGCGCGTAGGTACCGGATCAGCTGGAGGTGAAATCCGTTATACCCGCCGTTTTGATTAAGTCATCACTGATAAAAATGTTCAGAGTACACAACCGGCACATGGTTTAAAATACTCTGAATATTTATATATTGCTTGAATTGTAAAAATAAATAAATTATATTATTTAATTAATTTTATATGTAAATATTTATTATAATAAGTTTATTATGGAAAAAATAGAAAATATATTCTGGTCAGTGGCTGCCATAGTTCTTAGCGTTACGATTATAGGTTTAACTTTATCAAATGCTAAATTTATTTTCGGACTTGCCAGACACGGGGAAGAAACATCGGCTACGGTAATAGATACCAAATCCCATGACGAAGGACGTGGGCGAGTCGCCTATATACTGAAAGTCGAATATACCGATAAATATAATAAAACCTATATCAAAAATGATATTAGAACCTATAAAAACTTAAATCCTGGCGATAAAATTACAATTATCTATAATAAATTTTCTCCTCAGGTAGCCGATATCAAAGGCAACCATAAACGTAAAAAAATTTTTTCTACAGAACTATATGCCTCCTTTATGGTTATCATTACTGCAATTTATTGTTATCAGGAGCTCAAATCCAATCCGAATTTTTGGAAATTTAAAAGAAAATATTAGCTTAAGCTTTAAGTAAAAATTTAGTACAAATAAATAATTTTTTTAGTTAATGTTATTAGCGTATTTTTCTAAAATTCCAATCTATTCCAATTAAACCTTTATAACTCTTATCAGACATAATTCCAGATTTATAATAATTATTTCAGCAGATACATAAAACTATTGCTGATATCTGTATCTACTGAAAATACCAAATAAGTAACAATCTGCAATTATTTAAACCGATTTTCTGTCTTAAAACGACCGCCACCGGCAACAGTAAACCTTACAGCCCGCACAAACAGACCCTGTCAGCAAAGAAAACTTCCTAATTATTCCAGCATACCTGCAATACCTATTATCGAAAGTAACTTTATTGATCCATTCCCGTCAGTCATAGAAAATCTCCACTATCAGACTTTTGTCGAGGCATACTGTATGTATAAAATTGCTATGACTATACGCAGTAATCCCAAAGCAAACTCAGCATCCATACTATGAATCTTATCTATCTTTAGTAGAATAATTTCTGCCATTTACTCATAAAAAAAGCATAAAAACAATATATTGAATTTACTAAAAAAATATTATTTTTATTCAATAATTATTTCCTTTAAAGAAACAGAATGGACACATTACAAAGCATGTGGACTTTCTGTTACGTAGTAGAGTCAGAGCAGTTTTACGAATGAATCCTGCAGAACTGGCCATTACAATCGGCAAACGCTTGTCTAACAATCTTTATATCAGCTATCTGTATAGTATTCAAAGTGCAACCCAGACCATCGGCCTTACCTATCGATTAGCCGCGCACTGCAAGCATTGTGCGCGTAGGTACCAGCTCAGTCGGTGGTAAAATCCGCCATACCCGCCCGTTTTCATTAAATCATCACTGATAAAAATGTTCAGAGTACACAACCGGTTCATGGTTTGAAATACTCTGAACATTTTATATACTGCTTGAATTGTAAAAATAAATTATATTAGTAAAATAAATTTTCTATGCAAATATTTGTTATAATAATTTTATTATGAAAAAAATATTAAATATATTCTGGTCAGTGGCTGTCATAGTTTTTAGCGTTACGATTATAGGTTTAACTTTATCCAATGCGAAATTTATTTTCCTAATCTCCAGATATGGTGAAGAAACATCAGCTACGGTAATAGATACCAAACGTTCTTCTTGGCGTTCCTCAAGAAAACACGAAGTCAATATATTGACAGTGAGATATACCGACAAATACAATAAAACATATATTACAAATATCACAAGCGATAAACACGTCTCTTCTGGTGATAAAATTACAATTATCTATAGTAGACTTTCTCCTAAAATAGCTGATACCAAAGGTAACAGCGAATATAAATTAAATTTTTGTTTGGAATTATATTACTCCTTTATAATTATCTTTGTTGCAATTTATTATTATCAGGAATTTAAATCAACTCCGGATTATTGGAAATCTAAAAAAAGATATTAGCATCAGTTTTAAATAAAAAAATTCAGTAAAAAATAAATAATTGTTTTTACGATTATTCTGTTATATATTTTCATTATATTAATTTAAAATATTTAAATCGCTTTTTTCTGAGTTTTCGCGCTCGCAAAATCTACTGCCATAGTGATAGCTGCTTTGGCTTGCGGACTGTTTTTCCAGCAGCTGCTGCCAACCAGACTGGCTGCCTGCTCAGTGATATCCTGTGGGTTTGCAAGAGCAAGCTTATCCAATGAGTCAATACCCATCTGCTCCAGACGCATAATTACCTTTTCTCCTACCCCTTTTACAGTAAGCAAAGCCGCTTTTTCAGTTTCAGTAAATGCCATTTATTTCCCTTTTCTGAATATAATAATTTCAATATGATTTAAAATACTATAAATATCAGTTATACAGCAAACTGAAAATAATCAGATTCAATCTTAAAATTGCCAGTTCTTATACTCATCCTGATAAAAGTATTCAGGCAATAAAATCAGTATTTAGTTTATTCCTATCTGATTCAGACCTGAAAAAAGCGAGTACTCAACTCGCTTTTTTTACATAATACTCAGAACCACTGTCCGAAACGGCGAATATACCAGTGTTTCACTATCTGAGTCACAACACAGTAACAACCCAGTGTCAGTATCAGCCAGGGGAAATATTGCCATGGCAGCGGTACCAGCCCGATCCAGCTGCTAATCGGCGAAAACGGAATATAAATACCAATAGCCATAATTAACCCTGTCATCAGCAATACCGGTAAAGCAGCGGTACTTTGTACAAACGGTATTCTGCGGGTACGCAGCATATGTACTACCAGAGTCTGTGACAATAAACCTTCTACAAACCAGCCGGAATGAAACAAATTCTGCACTTCCGGCGCATTAGCATGGAACACAAACCACATCAGCGCAAAAGTACTGATATCAAATATAGAGGAAATAGGACCGATAAACAGCATAAAACGGCTGATATTGGATACATCCCATTTACGCGGTTTACGCAAAAATTCCTCATCCATTTTATCCCATGGCAGTGATAGCTGAGAAAAATCATACAGAAGATTCTGAATCAGTAACTGAATAGCCAGCATAGGCAGAAATGGCAGGAACGCACTGGCAAACAATACTGAAAATACATTGCCAAAATTAGAGCTGGCAGTCATATTCAGATATTTAATAATATTGCCAAAAGTTTCACGTCCTTTGATTACTCCCTCTTCCAATACCATCAGACTTTTTTCCAGCAGAATAATATCAGCCGATTCCTTGGCAATATCAGTAGCTGTATCTACAGAAATACCGACATCGGCATCGCGCAGAGCCGGAGCATCATTGATACCGTCACCAAGAAAACCGACTGTATGTCCGTTTTCCTGAAGCAGACGAATAATGCGTGATTTCTGTAATGGTGTAAGTTTGGCGAATACAGTGTGTTTTTCCAGCAGAGGTTTCAGCACCTCATCACTTAGAGCCTCAATTTCACTACCTAGTAAAGGGTGTCCGGCTTCAATTCCTACTTCATAACAAATCTTACGGGTAACAATCGCATTATCACCAGTTAAAACCTTAACAGCCACACCATTTTCACTCAGAGCAGCAATAGCCTGTGCAGCACTGTCTTTCGGCGGATCAAGAAATGTCAGAAAGCCGAACAGAGTAAGCTCAGTTTCATCAGCAACAGCATATTGTGCTTTCTGAGCTTCAGCACTAATGTATTTTTTACCAATCGCCAGCACCCGGAAGCCTTCCTTATTATAGCTTTCAGCTAAAGCCAGCAATTGTTCCCGCCGCGCTGCATCTAATGGTAAATATTCTCCGTGCTCATAAACACAGCTGGAAATAGACAGCATTTCTTCAACTGCGCCCTTACAAATCAGCACATGGCGCTGTTCTTCATCCTGTAAAACCACAGATAAACGCCGGCGAATAAAATCAAACGGTAATTCATCAATTTTATGATAGCCGCCATCGCTAATACCTGCCCTGTTTTCAGGTTCCTGCGCAAAACGCACAATGGCTTTATCCATCAGATTTTTCATACCGCTCTGATAGGAACTGTTTAACCAGGCCAGTTGCAAAACTTCACTGTCATTATTGCCATGAATATTCGTGTAATGCTCAAGAATAATTTTATCCTGAGTTAATGTACCGGTTTTATCTGTACATAAAATATCCATTGAACCAAAATTCTGAATAGCACTCAGGCGTTTTACCACTACCTTACGCCGTGCCATGGCCATAGCACCTTTAGCCAGATTGGCACTGACAATCATTGGCAGCATCTCAGGAGTCAGCCCAACAGCAACAGCAAGTGCAAACAGAGCAGCATCACCCCAGTCTCCCTTAGTAAAGCCATTAATCAGCAATACCACCGGTACCAGAATTAGCATAAAACGAATCAGCAGATGGCTGACACTGTTTACACCGCGATCAAACGCAGTCTGGCTGCGTGTACCGACAATTGATTTGGCCAGAGAGCCAAAATAGGTATCATTTCCTGTTGCCACAACCACAGCTTTAGCCGTACCACTGACAATATTAGTACCCATAAAGCAGATATTTTCTGCATCCAGCGGATCAGCTGATAATGGCTGCTCTTCAATAGCTAGCGAGCTATTCATACCAAGAGTATCAGATTTCTCTACCGGAATAGACTCACCGGTCAGTACGGCCTGACTAATAAACAAATCACGTGATTCAATCAGACGCACATCAGCCGGTACCATATCGCCGGCAGATAACAAAATAATATCTCCCGGTACCACCTCTTTAATCGGTACTTCAAGCTGTTCTGCATTGATATCTCTATGGCTGCGGCGCACTACTGTAGCAGTGGTGCTGATCATAGATTTCAGCGCCTGTGCAGCCTTATTGGAACGATATTCCTGCCAGAAACTAAGTACACCACTGAGCAGAACCATTACCAGAATTATTGTAATACCGCTCACACTGGTTTCTTCACCATTATGCAAAGGAATCAGATAATCAGTGAAAAAGCTTACCAAAGCCAGTGCCAGTAAAACAAAAATAAACGGATTTTTAAAGGCTAGTAATAATTGCAGCCAGACTGATGGTGCTTTATCGTGCACTACATCATTATTGCCAAAACTGATCAGTCTTTCTTTAACATCCTGCTCAGTCAGACCATTTAAACTGGTCTGTAAATTAGACAGTGTACGGTCAAGACTGTTGCGAGACTCCAGCACAGCCTTGATTACTACTGGTTGAGAAATGATTTTTTTGAATTTTTTCATAAACAGTACCTCACCGACCATGATGTTTCCCGGTCGGCAGATACTGTTAGCCCGGAAACATCAACGGCCTTGTTGCAGTTGTTGTTTTAATAAAATAAACGGTCGACTCGAATCTTCTTCCATTGTTTTATTCCCGGTTAAATAATCAGATACTTAATACACAGAATTAAGCACACCTTACTGAAATAACAGTCTTCCTTCTTTATTCTGTCTAAATAACTAAAACATCTGAAAGACAGCAATATTTCAGCAAGATAGCGTTTATACATATTTGTGATGTCAGCGTCAATTATATTTACGCTATACAAATTAAAAAACAATATTATTCACAATATATAATATTAATAACGATAATATGCACATAAAACAGACAAATTTAAAAATAAATATACGCAGCAAAATAGCAGTTAAAATTATGCCATAAACATAATAATCAAATTAAAAAAGACTGCTCTGTTTTACGTTCAGATAATCATATAACGGTTTAGGGATACCATATGTATTCAGATTATCAGATGATACCCATTCACCAGTTATTGCAGAAGATGCAGCATCCTGCCCAGTATTTATCTGAGCAGCAAAAGGCAGAATATGCAATTGACGATGAGTTAAACGATGACTGAATTCAATACCTTCAGTTAAATCTTCAGCAGTACAACCAAATTTTGCTGCAAGTTGATACAAATCATCCAGACTGTCTGCACATGGTACACACCATAAACCACCCCATATTCCTTTGGCAGGACGTTTATGTAAAAATATCGCACCATCACAGTTACGTAAAACCAGCCAATATAGCGATAAATTTTTTACACTTACAGCTTTTTTCTTACGCGGTAATTCAGCAATACGGTTCTGGGCATATGCCTGACACAGATCGTTCATCGGACATGAACAGCATATTGGCTTACTGCGCTTACACACCGTTGCTCCCAAATCCATCAGCCCCTGAATATAAGCCGGCATATCTGCTGCATTAAGTGGCAGCAAGGCTTCTGCTTTGCGCCAGAGCTGATCTTCAAAAGCTTTATTCGCAATATCACCGTCCAGAGCAAAAACCCGGCACAATACCCGCTTTACATTACCATCCAGAATGGTTTCGCGTGCATCAAAGCAAAATGCAGCAATCGCTGCTGCCGTACTACGACCTACACCACATAAAGATTGTAATTCCACACGACTGTGTGGAAAATTTCCCGAAAATTCAGATATAACTTGCCTGGCAGCCTTATGTAAATTGCGTGCACGACTGTAGTAGCCCAGCCCTTGCCACAGACCCAGCACTTCATCTTCATCAGCCGCCGCCAGTGCCTGAACATTAGGAAATGCAGCCAGAAAGCGTGGATAATAATCAAGTACCGTGGACACCTGCGTTTGCTGCAACATAATTTCCGATAACCATACCTTATATGGTTCACGACACTGCCATGGCAGACCATGCCGGCCATGCTGACGCTGCCAGCTTACCAGATGAGGAGCAAACTCCGCTTCCTGCACTGCTTGTTTATTCATAACACCCTAATTTAACATAAAAAACCATGATCAGCCTGAATAATTCAGGTAATAAACTAATATAGGTGATTATAAACATAAAACAAGAATCTGCTTTAAAAAGCAAAATTATTTCATAATCATAAACAGAGAAATATTATCAATAGTGTTAAATTTCATGATATAAAATTTATATAACAGTGATTACTTATGTAATTCTGTTTCAGAAGAATTTCAGAATTAACTGTTTTAAGGTGAAATAAAAAATATCCGTGATAAATAATTTTTATTATATTTGATTATATATTTCGCATGCTTTCTGATTTCCATTTTTACAGCTTTTACCAAAAAAATCCTTGGCCATACGGTTATTTTCCTTAACACCGTAACCATTTAAGTACATAAGTCCTAAAATATACTGACTTTCTGCATTATCTTGATTAGCAGCCTGCTGAAAATACTCAACTGCTTTTAAATAATTTTGTTTTACTCCGTTACCAGAAAAATATTTTTTGCCAAAATCAAGTAATGCATCTACATCACCCTGAGCAGCTGCGAGTTGATAGTATTCTAATGCTTTTGCATCATTCTGTTTTACACCTTTACCAATCTGATAAAAATAAGCTAATTGATATTGAGCAATTACTTCTCCTTGATCTGCAGCAAGCTGATAATATTCAAATGCTTTCATATCATCTTGTTTAAAATAAATACCATCCTCATAAAAACCACCTAATTGTGTTTGAGCAACTGCCTCTCCCTGATCAGCAGCCAATTGAAAATACTCGGCAGCCTTTTCATAATTTTTACCTATTCCCATACCTTGGTAATACATTAATCCGAGAATGTATTCTGCCGGAGCCAGCCTTCCTTGAGCAGCAAAATGGAAGTATTTAGCTGCATTTATATAGTCCTGTTCAACTCCTTTACCTTCATAAAGCATTAACCCTAAGTTATATGAAGCTTCATAGCTTCCTCCTTTAGTTGCTAACAGATAATATTTCATTGCTTCAGTATAATTTGGATGAGTAATTTTACCTTTATCATAAATAGCACCCAAATTAAATTGAGCATCAACTAAATTTTGTTCAGCAGCCAACTGATAATATTCAATACATTTATTGTAATTCTGTTCTACACCTTTACCAGCGAAATACATTCCGGCTAAATGATATTGCCCAATAGCATTTCCCTGTTCTGCTGCAGCTGAATAAAACTCAACCGCTTTCTTATAATTCTGTTTCACACCAATACCATCTTCATATAAAAGACCTAAATTGATTTGTGCATCACTATTTCCCTGCTTTGCAGCCAAATCATAGTATTTATATGCTTGTGTATAATCTTTTTTTATACCTAATCCATTTTCATATAACACGCCCAGATTATATTGCGCATCAGAATGACCTTTGAATGATGCCTGCTGAAAATATTCAGCAGCTTTAGCATAATCCTGAGCCACACCATGTCCATCGCGATACATACACCCTATATTAAATTGTGCATCACTATTATCCTGTTGCGCAGCTAACTGATAATATTCAAGACTCTTATTGAAATCCTGTTCTACGCCTGTTCCATAATAATACATACTACCTAAACTCCATTGGGCAGCAGCATCTCCCTGTGCAGCAGCAACTGTATAACACTTAATCGCTTTTAAATAATTCTGTTCTACACCTACCCCGTAGTAGTACATATTACCTAGATTAATTAATGCATTAACATTTCCCTGTTTTGCGGCCAACTTATAGTATTTATATGCTTCTGCATAATTTTGCTCTGTTTCTTCTCCATCCGCATACATAACACCCAGAGAAAATTGTGCATCTGCATCTCCTTTTTTTGCCGCTTCCAGAGTACTTATAAATTTATCTGAATTTTTGGTTTCCATCTTCTTATTATTCCTTTTACAGTAAGCTTTTAAACTTTTTCAGAATATTTTTATCTGCAAATATAAATAACCTCAATCATAGAGATCAATAATAAAAAAGTTATATAGCATTCAGACATCATCAAAGATTTTTGTACTACTTTTTTTATAAATTTTCTGAAAATACTTTTATTTCTTTATTCCAAAACCATTTTCTTCATAAGCTCCAGATTATGCTGAGCTCCAGAGTGTCCTTGTTCTGCCGCCAGATTAAAGTATTCATATGCCTCTGCATAATTTTGCTCTGCTCCTTCTCCATTTATATACATAAAACCCAGAGCAAATTGTGCATCACTATTTCCCTGTTCCGCAGCTAGCTGATAATATTCAAGACTCTTATTGAAATCCTGTTCTACGCCTGTTCCATAATAAAACATACTACCTGCATAATATTGAGCAATAGGATTTCCTTGCTCAGCGGCAGCCAGATAATACTCAAATGCTTTTGCATAATTCTGTTCTACACCATCACCGTTTTCATATAAAATACCTAAATTAATTTGTGCATCACTATTTCCCTGTTCTGCAGCCAGCTTATAATATTTATATGCCTCCGCATAATCCTGAGCAACACCTTCACCAGTTTTATAAATATATCCTAAAGTAAATTGTGCCTTACTATTACCCTGTTGCGCTGCTAACTGATAGTATTCAATACTTTTAGTATAATTTTGTTCTACGCCTTTTCCATAGTAATATAAATTAGCTAAGTTATACTGGGCAGTAACATCTCCTTGCGCAGCTGCAGCTGAATAATACTCAACCGCCTTTTCATAATTTTGCTCTACACCATAGCCGTTGTAATATAAAAATCCTAATTTACTTTGGGCAATATCAACTCCCTGTGCAGCTGCAGCCAAATAATACTCAGCTGCCTTTTCATAATTCTGCTCTACACCATAACCATCTTCATACAATATACCTAAATTACTCTGAGCATTTGCATTTCCCTGTGCAGCTGCAGCTGAATAATACTTAGCTGCCTTTTCATAATTCTGCTCTACACCATAACCATCACTATACAATATACCCAGATTACATTGAGCGGAAGCATCCCCCTGTGCAGCTGCAGCCGCATAATATTCAGCTGCCTTTTCATAATTCTGCTCTACGCCATAGCCCTCGCTATACAGTAAACCTAAATTGAATTGTGCATCGATATTTCCTTGTTTTGCGGCCAGTTCATAATATTTATATGCCTCTGCATAATTTTGCTCTGTTCCTTCTCCATCCTCATACATAACACCCAGAGCAAATTGTGCATCCGCATTCCCCTTTCGAGCCGCTTCCAGAGTACTTAAAAATTTATCTGATTTTTTAGTTTCCATTTTCTTATTATTCCTTTTACAGTAAGCCTTTAAATTTTTTCAGAATATTTTTATCTGCATATATAAATAACCTCAATCACAGGGATCAATAATAAAAAAGTTATGTAGCATTCAGAAATCATAAAAGATTTTTGTACTACTTCTTTTATAAATTTTCTGAAAATACTTCTATTACTTCATTCCAAAACCATTTTCTTGCATAAGCTCCAGATTATGCTGAGCTCCAGAGTGTCCTTGTTCTGCCGCCAGAATAAAGTATTCATAAGCCTCTGCATAATTTTGCTCTGTTTCTTCTCCATTCTTATACATAAAACCAAGAGAAAATTGTGCATCGCTATTACCTTGTTGCGCAGCTAACTGAAAATATTCAAAGCTTTTAGTGTAATTCTGTTCTGTACCTTTACCGAAATAATATAATTATTTTTTAAGGTATTTTCACTATAAATTCATACAACCGATTTTATTACAAATGATTAAATTTTATTTACATTTCCAACTCATTGAACAGTCAGTATATATCCATATCATCAAGATAATTTGATAAAAATTTATATTCAATCGTTTATATTTACTATGTAGTTATGATCAGATCCACAAATATAAATATGTAAGCAAGGATGATATCTATGTCCTGCCAAGCCAAGCTTACATATATTCTGGTATAGCTCAATATATATTAGCTAAATTTGTATTGTGCATATTGACCGGCTACCTGCTACAAACTATAGAATTAATATACTCAAATAATATAATTTTATGCTGTTCATTCTTCATTTTTATCCATATTACTCAAATCAAATTGCAGATCACCATTACCCTGTTGTATAGCTAACTGACAATACTCAAGACCTTTAGCACAATCCTGTTCTACACCGCGACCATAATAATACATTAAGCCCAGCTGGACTTGCGCTTCAGTATTTCCCTGCTCTGCTGCCTGCTGAAAATAATTCGCGGCTTTAACATAATCCTGAGCAACAACTTCACCAGCATTATAAATACATCCTAATAAATATTGCGCTTCACTATCACCCTGCAGAGCTGCTAACTGAAAATATTCAATACTTTTAATGTAATCTTTTCTTCCGTCCACCCCGTAGTAATAAAATTTACCTAAAATGAATTGAGCATTAATATTTCCTTGCTCAGCAGCCAGCTTATAGTACTTACGTGCTTCGGCATAATTTTGCTCTGTTCCGATTCCCTGCTCATACATATTACCCAGAAGATATTGCACATTATGATTATCTTCACCTTGTTGCACAGCCAACAGATAATACTTAAGGCTTTTAACATAGTTCTGATCTACACCTTTACCATCATAATACATACAACCTAAATTGACTTGTGCTTGAGTATTTCCCTGTTCAGCAGCTAATTTATAGTATTTATATGCCTCTGCATAATTTTGCTCTGTTTCTTCTCCGTTCTCATACATGACACCCAATATAAACTGGGCATCTGCATCTCCTTTTCTTGCCGCATTCAGAGTACTTAAAAATTTATCTGATTTTTTCGTTTCCATATTCTCATTATTCCTTTTACAGGGTTGCTGTTAAAATATCGGATTTCAGACTTTTTTAAATATCATTAATCATCGAATTAATTCTATTTAATTTTTCAATCATACTTTAATACAGTAATATTTATTCAGTCTGAATACTACACTTTATTTCTTCCATCAGTTTTAGATTAATCGCTGATAAAATCTACGTGTCCCCGGTTTTTTGTATACCGCGCTTCTTTTGATCAGTTGCCGGGCAATGCGTTTATTTTTTTTCACACCCTGACCATCGACATACATTATTCCTAAATTGTGCCATGCCTCTGTTTCACCTCGTTTCGCTGCCAAACAAAAGTAATATACTGCTTTCATATAATTCTGCCGTACACCATTTCCTGAGAGAAACATAAGTCCTAACTTATTTAGTGCTCCACTATGTCCTTTTCTGGCAGCTGAATAAAAATAATCCCTTGCTATTTTAAAATTTTGTTTTATTCCCTTACCTTCAGCATACATGCATCCCAGTTCATTCTCGGCATTAACATGCTTTTGCGTAGATGCTTGTAAATAATATTTATAAGCATTAATCTTACTCAGTTTTACTCCAAGACCTTTACAATACATCAAACCTAGTTGATATTGTGATTCACCATAGTTTTGTTGCGCAGCTAACTGATGATATTTAAAACTTTTGTTGTAATTTTTTTCTACACCTCTACCATAGCAATATAAATTACCTAAATTACTCTGGGCAACAGCATGTCCCTGTTCAGCTGCTGCTAAATAATACTCTGCTGCCTTTTCATAATTCTGCTCTACACCATCGCCATTTTCATACAATACACCTAAATTACACTGAGCATTTGCATTTCCCTGTGCTGCTGCAGCTGAATAATACTCTGCTGCCTTTTCATAATTCTGCTCTACACCATAACCATTTTCATACAATATACCTAAATTATACTTAGCAACAGCATATCCCTGTGCTACCGCTGCTGAGTAATACTCTTCTGCCTTTTCATAATCCTGCTCTACACCATAGCCACAGACATACAATAAACCTAAATTACTCTGACCAGCAGCACATCCCTGTTCAGCTGAAGCTGAATAATACTCTGCTGCCTTTTCATAATCCTGCTCTACACCATAACCATCTTCATACAATATACCTAAATTACACTGGGCAGCAGCATCTCCCTGTTCTGCTGAGGCCGAATAATACTCTGCTGCCTTTTCATAATTCTGCTCTACACCATCGCCGTTGTGATATAAAAATCCTAAATTACATTGGGCAGCAGCATGTCCCTGTGCTGCTGCAGCTGAATAATATTCTGCCGCCCTTTCATAGCTCTGATCTACACCATCGCCCTTTTCATAGTATAAACCCAAATTAAATTGGGCATTACTATCCCCCTGTTGCGCAGCTAATTTATAATACTCAGCCGCTTTTTCATAGTTCTGCTCTACACCATAACCATTTTCATATAATCTACCTAAATTACACTGGGCAACAGCATCTCCCTGTTCAGCTGCAGCCGAATAATATTCAACCGCCTTTTCACAGCTCTGATCTACACCATCGCCCGTTTCATACAATACACCTAAATTACACTGAGCATTTGCATGTCCCTGTTCAGCTGCAGCTGAATAATATTCAAATGCCTTTTCATAATTCTGCTCTACACCATCACCATTTTCATACAATATACCTAAATTACACTGGGCATTAGCATATCCCTGTTCAGCTGCAGTTGAATAATATTCAGCTGCCTTTTCATAATTCTGCTCTACACCATCACCATTTTCATACAATCTACCTAAATTACACTGGGCAGCAGCATGTCCCTGTTCAGCTGCAGCTGAATAATATTCAAATGCCTTTTCACAGCTCTGATCTACACCCTCGCCATTTTCATACAATACACCTAAATTACACTGAGCATTTGCATGTCCCTGTTCAGCTGCAGCTGAATAATACTCTGCTGCCTTTTCATAATTCTGCTCTACACTATCGCCAGTTTCATAGCATACACCCGAATTAAATTGGGCAGCAGCATCTCCCTGTGCAGCTGCAGCCAAATAATACTCAACCGCCTTTTCATAATTCTGCTCTACACCATCACCATTTTCATACAATCTACCTAAATTACATTGGGCAGCAGCATATCCCTGTTCAGCTGCAGCTGAATAATATTCAACTGCCTTTTCATAGCTCTGATATACACCCTCGCCCTTTGCATAGCATACACCCAAATTAAATTGGGCAGCAGCATATCCCTGTTCAGCTGCAGCTGAATAATATTCAGCTGCCTTTTCATAATTCTGCTCTACACCTTGACCATATTCATATAGAATACCTAAACTCAATAGTGCACTAATATTTCCGAGCCGGGCAGCCTGCTTAAAATATTTATGTGCCTCTGCATAATCCTGAGCAACTACCTCTCCAACGTCATAAATATATCCTAAAGTGTATAGTGCTTCACTATCACCTTGTTGCGCGGCTAATTTATAATATTCAAAGCTTTTAGTGTAATTTTGTTCTACTCCTTTTCCAAAGTAATATAAATTACCTAAATAACGCTGAGCAGTAGCATCTTCCTGTTGCGCGGCTAACTGATAGTATTCAAAGCTTTTAGTGTAATTTTGTTCTACTCCTTTTCCAAAGCAATATAAATTACCTAAATTGACTTGTGCATCGATATTTCCCTGTTCGGCAGCCAGCTTATAGTATTTATATGCCTCTGTATAATTTTGCTCCGTTCCTTCTCCATCCTCATACATAAGACCAAGAGAAAATTGTGCATCACTATTACCTTGTTGCGCAGCTAACTGAAAATATTCAAAGCTTTTAGTGTAATTCTGTTCTGTACCTTTACCGAAATAATATAAATCACCTAAGTTATACTGAGCAATAGCCTCTCCCTGCTTAGCCGCAGCTGCATAACATTCAAATGCTTTTGCATAATTCTTTTCTACACCATCACCATTTTCATACAATAGACCTAAATTATACTGGGCAATAGCATCTCCCTTCGCAGCTGCAGCTGCATAATATTCAGCTGCCTTTTCATAATTCTGCTCTACGCCATTACCATACGCATATAAAAGACCTAAATTGACTTGTGCATCAATATTTCCCTGGTCTGCAGCAAGTTTATAGTATTTATAGGCAGCTACATAATTTTGCTCTGTTCCTTTTCCATTCCCATACATAACACCCAGATTAAATTGAGCATCACTATCATTTTGATTTGCAGCTAATTGAAAATATTCGATACTTTTAATGTAATTCTGTTCAATACCCTTGCCGTCGTAATACATAATGCCTAATTTATACTGTGCATTAATATTTCCCTGGTCTGCAGCGAGTTTATAGTATTTATAGGCAGCTACATAATTTTGCTCTGTTCCTTTTCCATCCTCATACATAAGACCCAGAGCAAATTGGGCATTCGCATCTCCTTTTTGAGCCGCTTCCAGAGTACTTAAAAACTTATCTGATTTTTTTGTGTCCATCTTCTCATTACTCATTTTGCAATATCGCTTTTAACTATAAATATTTTATTTTCTATACTAAGTTTTTATAAAATCTTTAAAAATACATCTATTTTCACTCCAGAATTATTTTTATGAATTAGCTCCAGAAAATGCTGAGCTTCAAGAGGTTCTTGCATGGCTGCCTGCTGAAAATAATTCTCAGCTTTAGCCATATCCTGAACGACACTTTTACCAACAAAATAAATACAACCTAAAACAAATTGTGCTTATCTAGATAATGCTCAATACCTTGAATATTATCTTGTTTCAGACTTTTACCATAACAGTACATTTTATCTAAATTAGATAGGGAAAAAATATCTCTTTGTTCAACACCAACTGAATAAGATTCAAAGATTTTTTTGTAATCTTGGTTTACGCCATTGTCGTTTTTATACATAAAATCTAATTCGTTTTGTGCAGAAATATCGCCCGATTCTACTGCCCGCTGGAAATAATTCGCCGCTTTAACAAAATCCTGAGCAACACCCTCACCTGTTTTATAAATACGTCCTAAAATATATAAGGCAGAACTATCACCCTGATCAGCGGCTAACTGATAATATTTAATTACTTTAATGTAATCTTTTTCTCCTCCCACACCGTAGTAATAAAAATTACCTAAATTAAATTGTGCTGACTCATTCCCCTGCTCGGCAGCCAGCTGATAATATTTACAGCTTTCAGAATAATTTTGCTCTACTCCCTCACCATTCTCATACATAATAGCCAGATCATATTGGGCATCTCTATTGCCTTGTTGCGCAGCTAACTGTAAATATTCAAAACTTTTAGCGTAATTCAGCTCTGTACCTTCACCGCAATAATATAAACAACCTAAATAATACTGTGCGGTAGCATCTCCCTGAGCTGCTGCCGCTGAATAATATTCAAATGCCTTTTCATAATCCTGTTCTACACCTAAGCCGTATTTATACAGATAACCCAATCTGACTTGTGCTTTAGCCTCTCCCTGTTCAGCACCCAACAGATATTCTTTATATCCCTCTTGAAGATTTTTTAAAGCGACTGCATGAAGTTCATATGATTTTTCACGATCCGGTTCTACACCCTGACCATCATAATACATAACACTTAATTCGACTTGTGCATCAATATTTCCCTGCTCAGCAGCCAGCTGATAATATTTGAATGCTTGTTCATAATCTTGTGCGATTCCTATACTATGCTTATACATATCACCCAGAGCAAATTGCGCATCAATATTTCCCTGATCGGCAGCCTGCTTATAGTATTTGAATGCTTCTGGATAATCTTGTGCGACTCCTATACCATGTTTATACATACCACCCAGAGCAAATTGTGCATCCGCATCTCCTTTTTGAGCCGCTTCCAGAGTACTTAAAAACTTATCTGATTTTTTTGTTTCCATCTTTTCATTACTCATTTTGCAAAACCGATTTATATTATTTTCACAATATTTTTATTTTAAGTTACAAAGAGATTAAATCATACAATCTAATAATTCAAATTATAAAAATAGTTATCCATTTTTCGGTTGTTATTGTCAGCATTAATTTTTAATATCTTTTTATTTACTGCTACATCAGCAGAAACTACATCGGAGCAAATTTAACTATGCTCATTCCAGAACCTAATTACATAATCTTTTAACTTAAAAACGCCTAATGAAATTATGCATAAAAAGTAATTTAACTACATCATTGCAAGCAGATGAATTAGTTTACAGTGTTCACAAAATACAGGAAAGTATATTTTAAATGCCAGTCACAGAGATAAATGAAATCAAAAAATACTATCAGGCCTTACTCACAAAAGATCAAAGTTATGTTGGTATTTTTTATGCAGGTGTGAAAACCACCTCAATATTTTGTATCGCAACATGCAGAGCAAAAAAGCCTAAATTAGAAAACACAGAATTTTTTTATACAGTCAAAGAAGCTCTGAATGCAGGTTACCGCCCATGTAAAATTTGCCGACCGACTGAAAATGCCAATGAGGCGCCCAAACAGATTATTAATGCCATAAAAATGATTACTCAGAATCCGAAGATAAAAATTTCTGATTCCGTATTAAGAGAACATGAAATCAGTCCGGAAATTGTTCGCCGCTGGTTTAAAAAAAATTATGGAATTACTTTTCAGGCATATCAGAGAATGTACCGGATTAATCAGGCATATCAGGAATTGAAAACCGGTAAAAAAATAATAGATGTCGCTTTCGATAATGGTTATGGATCATTAAGCGGCTTTGGCTATATCTATAAAAAAATTGCTAAAAACTCACCATCCAGCCATTTAAACAACAACATCATACTTATTAACCGGCTGACCACGCCTATAGGTCCGATGTTTGTCTGCGCCACGCAACAGGGAGTCTGTTTGCTGGAATTTGTCGACCGGCGGATGTTAGAAACAGAGTTTAAACAATTACAGCAATTACTGAATGCCACAATTATTTTTGGTGAAAATGAACATATCATTCAGACCAGAATTCAAATTAAGGAATATTTTGAAGGAAAACGAAAATATTTTTCTATTCCACTACATACTCCCGGCACTGATTTTCAACAGGCAGTATGGAATTGTCTCAAACAGATCCCTTACGGAGAACTCACTACCTATAAACAACAGGCAGAAAAACTGAATAATCCTCAGGCAGTCCGGGCTGTAGCCAATGCCAATGGTTTCAATCGCATTGCTATTATTATCCCCTGTCACAGAGTAATCGGCTCCAATGGTAAATTAACCGGCTACGGCGGTGGACTGGAACGTAAAAAATGGCTGATTGACCATGAAAAAAAATAATCTTAAATCATAAAAACTGTTTACACATCAGGTTAATAAAACCAGTAATACTATTTGAGCGTCAGTATAATGATGATTTACCTTTTATCTGCCTGTAACACAAAAAACAAATAAACATCATTCTGAAAATGTTTTTTAAATAAACGCTTCAAAACCTGATGCATATTTTGTCGGTATAAATTCAATCAGTTCATATTCGGCAATCTGATGAATGTAAAACGGATCTTTAACCATAATAGACTGCGCCGATTCTTTACTGGCCGCCCGGCACAGAATAACTCCGCCGATGCGCGGTACCTGCCGGCCGGAAGCAATAAAATCACCATTATCATAATGTTCCTGCAAATAATTCAGATGAGCAGGCAAATATTTTTCTACTTCTTCTAACGACTTCAAATAATGCAGTTTAAAAATAAACATAGTAATTATCTCAGATTAATTAAACATATACAGACTTCTTGTCCCTTTTCATCTTAAGGTTATCTTCACGCTTAATCACTCAAATTTGCAAGCCCGAAAACATAAACAATAGTCAGCACATAAACTTCAATATTACAATCATACTATTTATACATGCGCAAACCAATTTAGCATGTCCTATCTTCTTTAAATAAAGTACTGCATGAATTCATATTCTCTTTTCGTAAGCTGTCCGCGCGGGCTGGAAACCATATTAAATCAGGAACTGGTTACTCTGGGCTGTGAGCAGATTCATAATCGTGACGGCGGTATCGCACTTACAGGTGATTTAGCCAGCGTATACAAAATTAATCTGCACAGCCGTGTAGCCAGCCGAGTACTTATTCGTCTGACTACCGGCCACTTTCGCAACGAAAACGAAATTTATCAACTGGCCCGGAAAATCTGCTGGCCTGAATGGTTTGACGTAGATAAAAATTTCAAAATTCATATTGAAGGCAAACAGGCACAAATCAACAGCCTTAATTTTGCTGCCCTCAAAGTAAAAGATGCTATCTGCGATGTATTTCGCGATAAAACCGGTCGCCGCCCCAGTATAGAAAAATTTCGTCCGGATATCCGCATTCATGTCTTTATTGAGAAAAACGAAATATCTGTTTATCTGGACAGCAGTGGTGAAGCCTTATTCAAACGTGGCTACCGCAGTGACACCGGTGAAGCACCATTACGTGAAAATCTGGCAGCCGGTTTACTGTTACTGGCCGGCTATAACGGCAGCCAACCCTTCATGGATCCTTTTTGCGGCAGTGGTACTCTTGCCATTGAAGCCGCACTGATTGCCACCGGCACAGTACCCGGGCTGGAACGTGCTTTCGGTTTTGAAAAGCTGAATAATTATAATGATAATTTATGGCAGCAGCTGCGTCGCTCCGCTCAGGCAGCTATACACCAACCATCTGCACCGGTTTTCGGAGCAGATATTGATAGCAGGCTAATCAGACTGGCTCAGGACAACTCCCGCTATGCCGGTATGGAGCAATATATTCAATGGCAGGTAACTGATGCCCTGGATACCCGTCCGAACGGGAATAACGGCATCATGATAAGTAATCCGCCTTATGGTGTCCGCCTTTCTGAAATTCAGCTTTTACACGCTTTATATCCTCAATTAGGCAGCTGGCTGAAACAACATTTTGCCGGCTGGCTGATTGGTATGTTCAGCGCCGACCGTGATATGCCCAAACTGATGCGTCTGTCACCAAAACGTAAAATCCCATTGTTTAACGGTAATCTGGATTGCCGCCTGTTCCTGCTAGATATGGTAGCCGGTTCTAATCGACAAAAAGAGCATAAAGCATGACAACTACAGAACAAAACGAAGCTCAGCGTCTGTCAAAGCGCATGGCGCAACTGGGTTTATGCTCACGCCGTGAAGCAGACAGCTATATTGAAAAGGGCTGGGTAAAAGTTAATGGTAAAACTGCCGTACTCGGACAAAAAGTTCTTAATAGTGATCGCATCGACCTCGACCGGCAGGCGCACCGTCAGCAAGCCGAACGCGTTACCATTCTCCTGAATAAGCCAGTAGGCTTTGTCAGCGCGCAGCCGGAAAAAGGTTATCGTGCCGCCGTTGAGCTGATTACCGAAGCCAACCACTGGCAGGAAGACAAAAGCCGGATTCAGTTTCAGCCGGAGCATACACGCCATCTGGCGCCGGCCGGCCGTCTGGATATCGATTCAGTAGGCTTGCTGGTACTTACTCAGGACGGGCGTATTGCCAAACAGCTGATCGGTGAACACAGTGGTATCGAAAAAGAATATCTCGTGCGCGTAACCGGCAAACTGAGTGAAAGCGGTCTGGCGCTGCTGAACCACGGATTAAGTCTTGACGGTGAAAAACTGCGGCCGGCTAAAGTCAGCTGGCAAAATCAGGATCAGCTGCGCTTTATACTTAAACAAGGTAAAAAACGCCAAATCAGGCGCATGTGTGAACTGGTAGGCTTACGTGTAACCGGTCTGAAACGGGTACGCATGGGTAAAATCAAACTGGGTGCCCTGCCACCGGGGCAATGGCGTTATTTAAGCCCGCAGGAAAAATTCTGATATCAGCCACTATTGAACACATCAGATAAATCATATTTCCTGGTTATCAATCATGTGATCAATAATCCAGAGCTAACCGTATCAAAATAATATGCCAGCAGATGTCTTGTGCTATCTTGATAACACAAGACAATATAATTTTATCCTGAATTATGAAAATAATTATTATGTCAACACCTTTATTGTTTTCCATATGCTTAGCTGATATTAATTAATTTTTATATTTAACCAGATATGATCCCATGAACCATTTCATGAAGTTCATTTACTGTCGTAGAGAGTAAATTGGATTATAAAAAACTGTATTATCAAGGAATCCAAAAATAAGATTAAAACAACTATAATTGACCGTTAAAATAATAAATAATTAGTTATCTCATCGATTTTTGATATATAAGCTTAAACACAATAATAATTTTTATGTCATTAAAAATAATGTAATAAAAACATCTAAAAACAAAAATTTATATCATAATTTTATTACATCAGTTAAATAATTCAGCTTTTAAATTAATATACCGGTATTAATAATATTTAAAATTTTGACATAAAAAAATAGTCTATATATACTTAATTTGAAACCAATTAACATAAAACATCATGAATAAATTATATTTAACTATATTAAGCGCATTTTTACTATCAGCCTGTGCTACCGAATCTTCTCAGGTACTTAATGTGCCTAAAGTAGAAACTTACCAGCAGGCATACAACGGTGTAAAAGCCCCGTTAGCCGTAGGCAAATTTGATAGCCGCGGTAACCTGGGCGGAGGTATCTTTAGTAATAGTGCCGATCAGCTTACCAGTCAGGCTAAAACCATACTGATGGCAGATTTACAGCAAACCGGTCGTTTTACCGTGCTGGATCGTACCAATTTGGACGAAATCAGAAATGAAGCCAGTATTAAAGGGCTGAACCAGAAAATTAAAGGTGCACGCTACGTCGTTACCGGTGCGATTACAGAATTCGGACGCAGAAATATCGGTGACCAGCAACTGTTCGGGATTTTAGGTCAGGGCAAAACCCAAGTAGCCTACGCAAAAGTTACTCTGAGCATTGTTGACGTACAATCTTCCGAAATTGTATTTTCCAGTCAGGGTGCCGGTGAGTTCAAATTGTCATCACGCGAAATTCTGGGCACCGGCGGTCATACCGGCTACGATGCCACTCTTAACGGCAAAGTACTTGATTTAGCCATTCGCGAAGCCGTGAACAATCTTGTACACGGTATCGAACAAGGCCAGTGGAACCCTCAGCCCTAAATTAAATCAGGTATTTACAATATGAAACACATTCTGACAACGGCCGTAATGGCTCTGTTACTGGCCGCCTGTGCGCAAAATAAGCCGGCGAAAAACTCATTGTACTACTGGGGAGATTTTAATAAGCAGCAATATCAAACTTTGAATAATGCCCTTACTCCTCAGGAACAGATTGCCAATATGGAAAAATATTTCCTTGATGCTCAGAGCAATCATGCAAAAGCAGCACCCGGAACACATGCGCATCTGGGTATGCTCTATGCCAAAGTAGGTAATCTGGCCGGAGCCAAGACCCAGTTTGAAATGGAAAAACAGGCATTTCCGGAATCTGCTACCTACATGAATTTCTTATTGAAAAACGTCGTAGGAGAAAAATAATAATGCATTTACGCCAACTATTACTTTCTTTATCTGTTGCCGCCATTCTGTCTGCATGTGGTACTACCAGCCATAAACAGCCCTACGATTACAGTAAATTCCAACGCACTAACCCTCGTTCCATACTTGTGGTACAGCCAACCAATTCATCTGTGGACGTAAAAGCACCTAATGCAGTAATGGCACAATCCACCCGGCCTTTGGCAGAATCCGGCTATTATGTATTTCCGGTTGTATTGGTTAACGAAACATTCAGAGAAAACGGACTGAATGATGGTGCAGAAATCCAGGCCGTTGATTTAAGCAAAATCCGTAAAATATATAATCCGGATGCCATCCTTTATATGGATATAGATGATTACGGAACCAAATATCAGGTTATTAACAGTAACACCACCGTAAGCGTCAAAGCTAGGCTTGTTGACGCGAAAAACGGTGAAGTAATCTGGACTGGCTCTAAAAAAATTACCGTAAATTCGAATGATAACAACCAGCAGGGATTTTTGAGTGCTGTCACCTCTGCCCTTTTCAATCAAATTAAAGACAAGCTGACAGACGGTGCTTTCAATCTGACTGAAACTGTCAATGACAATTTACTTTCAGCCGGTGTTGAAGACGGGATTTTATACGGGCCGCATCATCCTAACTATCAGAAACCTTCTGCTGCGATAACTTCTGAACAAAATCCATAAAAATAATTCATAGCTAAAATAAAAGCCCTTTAGTAAAACTAAGGGGCTTTTTCTGTTATCAGAACTACAAACCGTAAACTGATTTTCAACTGCCACAAAACGATAATTTTTGATTAAATTTAAGAAATTCTCTAGTCTGAAACAGATGTATGAAACAAAATACCATCAAACCAGCAGATTTTTCCATTGCCATTACCACTGTTTTCACCTAAATTGTTATCAGACAAAACTGCGAAAAGTAAAGTAAACAGTTAAAATAACCAATTTACAGCCTTACCAATTTAACGCCAGCAGAGCGGAACGGAACACGTTTAATGAGCACACAAGCCAGTCAGCGTATACGCGAAATCCCCTATAACTACACCTCTTATTCCGACAGAGAAATAGTCATTCGCCTGCTCGGCAGCCATTCATGGGATTTATTGCAACAGCTACGCGAGCAAAGACGAACCGGCCGCTCAGCACGAATGCTGTTTGAAATACTCGGAGATATCTGGGCAGTTATCCGCAATCCTTACCTAATTGACGACCTGCTCGAACACCAGCACCGCCAGCAGGCGCTGGTTAAAGAAATGCGCCATCGCCTCAGCGAAATTCAGAAACGTCGCGACAACAACCAGATGGTCGAGCAACTGATAAAAAGCACCGAGCAGGCCATCAGCGATTTTGACAGCAGCTTTGGTAAAACCCGCAGCAAACGCGAACAGGTATTCAACAGCCTGCGTAAAATCACCCACAAAGACAACATTATGTTCGACGGGCTGGCGCGCGTTAGCCACGTTACCGATGCTACCGACTGGCGTGTTGAATACCCTTTTGTAGTTATCAACCCGGATCACGAAAAAGAAGTTGCACCGCTTGTACGCGCTTTAATTGAACTGGAGCTCACCATCATTCCGCGCGGCGGCGGTACCGGCTATACCGGTGGTGCCATTCCGATGGACGCCATGAGCGCCGTAATCAATACCGAGAAACTCGACCAGTACAGTCCGGTTGCCTTACAGCAACTGCCCGGGCTGGAAGGCACTTATCCGGTAATTACCTGCGGTGCCGGAGTGGTTACCCGCCGTGTAGAAGAAGCGGCCAGTGCTGCCGGCTGGGTTTTTGCCGTAGACCCGACATCTGCCGATGCCTGCTGTATCGGCGGCAACGTAGCCATGAATGCCGGCGGTAAAAAAGCCGTATTATGGGGCACCACTCTGGATAATCTGGCGTGGTGGAAAATGGTCAACCCTCAGGGACAATGGCTGAAAATAGAACGTGTACGCCATAATTTCGGCAAAATCCACGACGAAACCACCGCCATATTTGACATACATACCCTTGATAACGACGGCTACAGCATTCTTAAAACCGAGCGTCTCGAAGTACCCGGGCAGCGTTTCCGCAAAGTAGGTCTGGGTAAAGACGTTACCGATAAATTCCTTGCCGGCGTACCGGGTGTGCAAAAAGAAGGCACGGATGGCATCATCACCTCTGCTGCTTTTGTTTTGCACCGCATGCCTAAATACACCCGTACCATCTGTATGGAGTTTTTTGGCACCGTAGCCAATGCCACCCCGTCTATCGTCGAAGTGCGCAACTACATGCTTAACCATAAAACCGTCAAACTGGCGGGGCTGGAGCATCTCGACTGGCGCTACGTGCGCGCCGTAGGCTACGCCACCAAGGCAGCTGGCAAAGGCCGCCCGAAAATGGTATTACTGGCCGACATCGTTTCAGATGATGAAAATGAAGTACAGGCAGCAGCAGCTCATATCGTGCGGCTGGCCAATGCCCGCTGCGGCGAAGGCTTTATCGCCGTTCCCCCTGAAGCACGCAAAACTTTCTGGCTCGACCGCTCACGTACGGCCGCCATCGCCCGCCATACCAATGCGTTTAAAATCAATGAAGACGTTGTGATACCTCTTGAACAGCTTGGCAGCTATTCCGACGGTATCGAACGCATCAACATTGAGCTGTCGATTCAGAACAAACTTGCCCTGTGCGCGGCCATCATCGAATATCTGCAAACCAAACTGCCGGTAGATAAACTCGATACCGACCTTTCCAGCGCCGAGCTGCTCGGCTCCCGTAAACAGCATGCCCTTGATTACATCACCGGCATTCAGACCCGCTGGACATGGCTGCTCAACCATCTCGACACACCACTGGCCGACTATCTGCAGCAGTTTCCGCAAAAACTTGAAGACAATGAACCGGCTGGTGACCAGAGCTGCTTTATCGCCATGCGTGATTTTCATCTGCGTGTATCCATCAAACGCGACATCATGCAGCCACTGGCCGAAATATTCAGCGGCAAAACCGATACCCTGATACTGGAAAAGCTCGACGAAATTCATCGCCATATCATCCGCGGCCGTGTCTTCGTTGCCCTGCATATGCATGCCGGTGACGGCAATGTCCATACCAACATCCCGGTTAATTCCGACGACTACGACATGCTGCAAACCGCTCATCATGCCGTAGACCGCATCATGGCACTGGCGCGCAGCCTTAACGGCGTTATTTCCGGTGAGCACGGCATCGGCATTACCAAAATCGACTACCTGACACAGGCAGAAATGCAGCCCTACTGGGATTACAAACAGCAGGTAGACCCACACGGCCATTTTAACCGCGGCAAACTGATGCCCGGTGCCAACCTCGACAAAGCCTATACACCCTCATTTGAGCTGCTGGGCGTAGAATCCCTGATTATGGAACAGTCCGAGCTGGGTAAAATTGCCCACTCCATCAAAGACTGTCTGCGCTGCGGCAAATGTAAACCCGTGTGCAGTACCCATGTACCGCGCGCTAACCTGCTGTACTCACCGCGCAATAAAATTCTGGGTGTCGGTCTGCTTACCGAAGCCTTCCTGTACGAAGAGCAAACCCGCCGCGGCGTTTCCCTGAAACATTTTGATGAACTGAACAGCGTGGCCGATCACTGTACCGTGTGCCACCGCTGCATAAAACCCTGTCCGGTAAAAATCGACTTTGGCGACGTCACCGTAGCCATGCGCAACTACCTGCGCAAAGCCGGTAAAAAGAAATTCAATCCCACCGTCTACATGGGCATGGCCTTTCTTAACGCCACCGACCCCAGAACCATCAAAGCCCTGCGTACAGGCGTGGTTAAAGCCGGCTTCAGACTGCAAAACTGGGGCTATGAAATGGGTAAGCACTTTAGCCTTGGCTGGCTGAAGCGCCAGAAAACCGCGCCACGTGCCACCACCGCCAAGCCGGAAATCCGCGAACAGGTAATACACTTTATCAACCGCCCTTTACCGCGCCACGTACCGATTAAAACAGCCCGTGCCCTGCTGAATATCGAAGACAGCACCACCGTACCGATTATCCGCAATCCGCAGATCAGCGATGAAGCCGAAGCTGTTTTCTACTTTCCCGGCTGCGGCTCCGAGCGACTGTTCAGCCAGATAGGTCTCGCTACTCAGGCCATGCTCTGGCATGTGGGCGTCCAAACCGTCTTACCGCCGGGCTATCTGTGCTGCGGCTACCCGCAAACTGCCGGCGGTAATAAAGACAAAGGCGATAAAATCACCATGGACAACCGCGTACTGTTCCATCGTGTAGCCAATACCCTGAACTATCTGGATATCAAAACCGTAGTTGTAAGCTGCGGAACCTGTTACGACCAGCTCAAAGATTATCACTTCGATAAAATTTTCCCCGGCTGCCGCATACTCGATATTCATGAATACCTGCTGGAAAAAGGCCTGAAACTGAACGGCGTAAAAGGCCGGCAATACCTGTATCACGACCCCTGCCATACCCCGATTAAAACCACACAGCCGATAAAAGTTGTGAATGAGCTGATGGGGCAGAACGTACCTCTGTCAGACCGCTGCTGCGGTGAATCCGGCATGTTTGCCGTCAGCCGGCCGGATATCGCCACACAGGTACGCTTCCGCAAACAGGAAGAAATCGAAAAAGGCAAAGCCAAGCTGCCTAAGGGCGAACCGGTAAAAATCCTTACCAGCTGCCCCGCCTGCCTGCAAGGCTTGAGTCGCTATACTGATGATGCAAATATCAAGGCCGATTATGTAGTGATTGAAATGGCCAAACATATACTGGGCGAAAACTGGCAGGATGAATTTGTGCAGAAAGCCAGTAACGGAGGGATTGAGCGGGTGTTACTGTAAATAGGATTAAAAAAAGGTTGCTACTTTACTAAATAGCAACCTTTTTTATTAAGTCTGATTTCTATAGCTGAAAATAAAGCACTAAAATTTAAATATTTTATTCATTGACAATTTAATTAATATGGTTTAGCAGATTAATTTATTCGTAATTTATAAAATTCATCAGTTTCGGCAAAACGTACCTCTGGCAATGCATCATTTTTAGCTTCTTCAAGAATATTTTGTAACTCTGTAATCGGTTGCTGGCTTCGATTCAGAATATCCATAGCAGGGTCACATATTTCCAGTAACATGGTTTGAATATTTTTACGAATATCATAATAAAAAATTATTCCATATCTCCACACTAATTCATAAAGTAATTTGTTTCTAACATATACTTCAATTTATATTAACTCAGAATTGGTTATACTCTCTTAAAGGAATAATTAATGACAAATACCAATCAACAAAGTATCTTTGTCAATGAACATATTCATTTAGTGCCATCAGATCGACAATACTCAACTAAGTTATACAATATTATTGATGTTAATCGTGATAGTTTTAGTCAATTTATGGCTTGGCCTAAGTTTGTTAATAATGAAGCAGACACATCAAATTTTTTAGATAATTGTTCAGTCGAGCATCAAAAAGATATTACCAAAACTTATGTAATTTTACTAAATAATAACCCTGTCGGCTTACTGTCTTTCAATCGAATAGATAAAAACAATAAGACAGCCTATATTGGTTATTGGCTCAATAGCCAAGCAGAAGGTAAAGGTGTTATGACACAAGCAATTCAAGCACTTACTCATTACTATGCATCACAAAAAATAATTAAACGATTTGTTATTAAATGCTCAGTGGATAATCCTAAAAGTAATGCGGTTGCTAAACGATGCGGTTTTAGTTATGAAGGAACTCTAAAACAGGCTGAATACTTAAATGGAATTTATCATGATCAAAATATTTATGGTCTAATTTCAACATATATTTAAAATTTTCACCAAGCTGTAACAAAATGATTACTCATTGTCTAGAAATATCAGGGATTAAAAACCAGAATCTATATATTTGTACTATTAAACTTAATCTTAAAAAATTAGGACAAATAATCCATTCTGGATATGATTCTCTATCCTTTCTTAAAGCGGAAAGAGCTTCATCTAATTTTATTTCTCCTTGGTTACGTGAATAAAGCTTAATAATTTCATCGAATTGTTTAGGAAACCAATCCCAGACTTTCTTTACCTCTAAGTTTGACAGTTGTGTTAAAAACAATTCAATTGCCGTTTTATGTTTTAAATCTCTATCATCGATATCGGCAACAAGCTCAGATAAATCAATAGGAGCTACATTCAAACTTTCCAGATACTTACGTTTAGCAGAAGATAAATTCAATGCTCCTACCAGATAAATACGTCGCGCATTGCTTTGAAGATTATCCCTTACCCAGCCTATCCATTGGAGAAAATTCGGATCATCTCCTGAAAAGCCTATCAGACATAATTCATTTTCTACAAACACTTGCCGGAAAAAATTAACAAAAATACCGTATTTCTGCGGATAATGACGATAATCTTCCTAGGTAAAAATCAAATCGCTACTAAGATTAATTGTGCCATGCAATTTTACAATCCTGGGAGAATGACAACAGGCTAAATCCTCCTGTTTATTGACAATATCATAGATAGGTTCATGTATATCTCTAGCCGCACGCTCCAGCAATGTATCCCAGTTTGTGGTTAATACTTCAGCCCAGGGTAAAGTTAATAACTGCTGATAAAGCTCTGCCGGCTGCCATATTTCATCATCAATTTCATTTTTCAATAAATCATACAGTGTCTGCTTACCAAAGTAATCCTGATACATTTGTGCCAGACGTAAAGCATCTGTATGCTCATCCTCTCCAAGTTCTTCAGCAATTTTTTTTAGCCAAATTTGCCCAGATTGGCATTTTCTTATTGATATCCTGTGTTGTAGCAGCACTGCGGCTAAAGCCCGCACCAACCATAATGGCTACCCCATGACCATCATCTTCACTCTGCCACAATGCCTGTGCCAGCTTTTGAATTAAGGGATAATCAGTTATTTTGGTAATATCTCTTTCGGTCATAGTCTGCTTCCCCCCTGAGAAATCAATTAATACATTGAGAAACCATGTTGGACATTTTTTGTTAAGCGAATTTACAGCTAGTTCAGCAAAATAGCTGTGTAAATTTCAAAACTGACTTAATCAAACAAATACGGCTTATCTATAGTGTAATCAGCATCAATAAAGTGTAATTTTACTCTAAAAAACACTGTTATAGCTGTTCATATCCCTATTCCGGCTGCTTGAATTTAACATGGGTTAGCAGAAGCTAAGAAATAATTTCCAGCTTGCATAAACAAGCTTGGTTTTAAAAAAATTAAGCGTTGTAATCAAACTGGCTATTAGTAAAAATCCTCGGTGTTATACTAAAATCCTAATGAACATCCGCTTAAAAATCATCATTATAGTTAAATACTGCCTTATGCAATAATTTAAGCGACTGATGCTCTGGCAGTGTTAATCCTCTGCTGGTTTCCAGCTTAACTATAATTTGATTTAATGTCTGAATTAATCGACCCATTTCTTGAATTAACGATGGCATGGGGCTGGTCATATGCCCTGGATACGTTCGGTTTGCTCAATGAGACCAAATAGGAATGATAGTATTTTTTACATTATCAATATAGGATTCGATACTTGCGGGCGTTTCAGGAACGATTAAAGTCGAAAAGATATTATCTGACTCTTCTTTTTTGTTATAAGAGTTAGCCACATCTTTTTGCTCAGTAAATTTCCTAATACGCTAAATAATTTATTGCTGCAAATAAGTAACGGACGGTTCAAATAATTTTTTTGATAGAAAAATTTTGTTGATTGAATGTCATCGTGTTACTTAATGTTTTAATAGCTATAGCGTTAATGCTAATCGGACTGATTTTGGACGACTCTGGTTGCCAAAAATGCGGCAAAAAAAGCGATCGCAACAGAACCAGTGATTATGACAAAATATCCCCACTTTTGAGCAAAATAAAAACTTAAGGATGTAACGATTAAATCAAAGCCCCCCAAAATTGCCATCTGAGCATTGGCGGCTGTAGTCGGTGCTACACTACTGGCAGCATTATCCAAAATAATGGTATATAGGCAGGTACGAACAAACTGCAAACTAACAAAGTACGGGAAAAATGAAAAATAAACTAACAAGGCATTATTATGACCAAGCGAGATAGGGATAAATGACAATAAACAGCAAGCATGGAATATAATAGAAAACGACAAGCTTTGTTTCCGGGTCAATTTTCTAAGCTGACGAATACCAACGTAAATAGTTATCACCAAAATCATCGTACCGAATAATTTTAGCAAAAGGGCAGTATTAGCTAACGACCAGCCGCTATCAAGCAGCGCTAGAGGCATCAGATTATAAGAGGGAGAACTGCCAAAAGAGATAATAACCAGCAAAGCACACCAGCTTTTCTTTCCCTTCCAGACTGAAACAATATTCTTCCAATAATTTTTGTCAGTAGTCTCAGAAATACGACTGTTTTTACTGAACTTATACTCATTAAAAAACCATATTTGCCTCCATGGAAATAAAAATGCCAAAAACCCAGAGAGAAAAATTATACAGACACTCCAGCTTGTGTAAGAATATAGCACCAACACAATGGCCCCACCGATAATATTGCCGACCTTAAAACCGCTAACATCTAAACCAGGAATAAGATCTAGCTCATGCCCTTCAAAAATGTTGCTGGTTAACTTTGTCAACGCCAAATCTTGCGTGAGGATAATAAATGAAAAAAATAAAATGGCCAACAAAACTAATAAATAATTATTAACCGGATCAATAAAAGCAAACGCGAATAAACCCAATATCATCAAAAATTGCGCAATCAACAGCCAGTTCCGATAATGGCCTGAAGATGTTTTTAAATATTTATCAATAAACGGCGCCCATAACACTTTAAAGCTAAGTGGCAAAAACATGAGTGGAATAAGGCTTAATTTATCCAGCGCAATACCTTTATTGCGTAAAATTAAAAACAAACCACCAGCCAAAAATCCAGAGCCAATATACTTTGTGAAATATAAAGTAAAAAATAATTCCTGAATCTGTTTGGGGATGTCTTTGATATCTTTATGGGACATTTTATTACAAACCTCAACGTGACAAAGATTAATTATGTCCAGCGATTGCTATTTTTAATCCTTTAGAGAGCGGGATTAAGCATATCAATACCAGGATTGCTGAAAAAGTAAATGGGTAACCATCGCTATTTGGTAAGGGTTGATTAACCGTGAAGCAATACATACGGTTTGTACAAACTGGTCCTAATACAGCCCCAAAACTGGTAATAGACGATAGATGAACCCACCAGAAATAATATAGTACCTAATAATTATTAAGAAATGTAATTATTTTCTTTGTACCAAGTGACAACATCTCTAAACGTCTCATCTAAAGGTCTAAATTGACAGCCTAATTCCTTAGCGCTCTTTTCATGACTAAAATGTGTGCGCTTGTATTCATTTCCGATCAAATTCACGGACGAATAACTTAATAAAATAGGTTTACGTGTAAATACGTGATAAATTTCCTGCCCCATTGCAATAGCCTTTAATAACCATAAAAAGAAAAATATGCTATTAAAACTCTCTAATATAGACACTAAAAGAGCATCGATATTCCGTTGATATTTCTTTAAAGCATGTCATATTTAAATCTTCACTACCATAGTGCCTTCAGTTACTCTGCGAATGGATAAGGTAAACTCATCATCAATTCAATATGCGCATGAAATTTTAACCGTAGATAGTTTTTGATCGTTGTAAGCTCTTACCTAGACGTTAATAAAAGAAGGAATACTCGGATAGATAAGAAATAAACCAATCTGGTCTGAAAAACCATTATCAACAAACAAATAAACGATAAAGACAATGTCCTCTTTTGCATATCAAACTTACAATAAGGAATTTTCTAAAAATTTACTACCCAATTTCAAAGTCAATAAGCAAACGACTAAGAATATTGCAAAACATTAAGTTGTATAACTTCATAATTTGTAGAAGGTAGCAGATGAGGTTAATTTTGCTGGAGATGCCAAAACTCCTTATAAATCCCATTTTGTTGCAATAACTGCTGATGAGTACCACTTTCCACTATTTCGCCTTTATCAATTACTACAATTTGCTTAGCTCCGATGATAGTTGAAAGCCGATGGGCAATAACTAATACTGTTTTCCCTTGTACGAGCTTATTAATCACCTTTTGCACTGCCAGCTCATTCTCAGTATCGAGAGCGGCAGTTGGCTCATCGAGGATAAGAATAGGCGCGTTTTTCAAAATGGCTCTGGCAATAGAGATACGTTGCCTCTCCCCACCAGAGAGACTTTTGCCAATATCATTCAGTTGTGTTTGATAACCGTCGCGAAAATTCTGGATAAATTCGTGGCAATTCGCCTGTTTACAAACTTCGATGACTTCCTCGTCGCTAGCGGATAATTTTGCCATTCTGATGTTATTAATAATGGTATCCTGAAACAAATAAACATCCTGAAATACGACAGAGACTAGACTCATTAACTGCCTCTGAGACATATCTCGAATATCGATACCACCGATTTTAATACTGCCTGATACTACATCAGCAAACCGAAGAATAAGCTTGGTTATTGTAGTCTTACCGCAGCCACTGGCACCGACCAGAGCGGTTAATGCTTTTTCCGGGATATGAAGGGATATATTATTAAGTACGTACTTGTCCTGACCCCGGTACGAAAAGTTAACTCTTTCAAATTCAATATTATAGTGCCTAGGCATAATCTCTGCCTTTTTTTCAGGTAATGACGGTGCATTCAACAGTTCCTGCAATTTTTCATACCCTATAACCAATGATTCAAGCATCGATGACATTTGTACAAAAAAGTTTAATACATCTGTGGAACGAGCAACGATTAATAACACGCAGGCTAGCAAGAGGTAAGAAATGGTTGTAGCATTCACCAAATACGCACCTAACGAGATAATAAGGATTAAACCAGCTTGAATCACGATGGTTATAATTAAATTAGGTTTTTCCCCTTTTTTCGTGCCAATGCGCAGTATATTTGCCACATCTGTTGTTACCTTAACAAACTCTGTCATCTTTTCTTCGGTTTGGCCTGTCGATTTTAATACATCAAGTCCTTGTACAAACTCGACAGCTTCACCTTTTAATTTTGCATTGGCCTCTGCCAGAATGCTAAAACCTCTGCGATAGGCCTTCCTGCGCCACAGATAGAGTGGAATTGCCATTGGAAAAACCAAGAGCATCATCAAAGAAAGTTGCCAGCTGTAAAATAACAAGGCAATTGCAGCTGACAGTGGTATAACCACGCCGGTAATGATGATATTGAGTAGCATAAATGTAAATACTGCCGCTTCATTTACGCTTTGCATCATAAGGTGATTTATTTCGCCAGATCTAAACTGACTTAAATAATCTAAGGAAATATTACGTAACTTATTGCCTAATTTTTCCCTTAGCTCGGTAACGGCTAAGGTCGAATAACCATCCGCATCATAGCGTTCACAAAGCACATTAAAAATAAAACTCCCTACCAGTAGAACAACGACAATAATTAAATGAGTGAGTGTTGCAGTAATATTTTTGGCTTCTAGCGCAGCAAATAAGGGATATAGTAAAACCAGCGAAACGCCAAACAGACAAGAGGAAATCACAGTATAAATCAGACTGCGGATCAATATTTTCTTTTGCTTACCTGCCGCATTGATTAAGCCAGTATACGTTGTCAGCAATGATTTTGTTGTGCGTGTGTATGTATTAATATACTCTTTCATTACTTTTCTCCATCAGCCAAATTATTGACTGGAATCGACCAACTTTTTGCTTTGTTATACTCTTGCCACAACAATTTATAGTCACTAGAATTTTCGATTAAATCATTATGTGTCCCATGAGTTTTAATCATCCCTTTATCCAATAATATTATTTGGTCGGCATTGACAATCGTCGATAAGCGGTGAGTTACCATAATGACAGTTTTATTTCTATCAATTAAACGGTTAAAGGCTTTTAACAACAAAGCTTCATTTCGGGCATCAGAAAATGCCGTCGGTTCATCTAAAATAACGATTGGTCGATTTTGTAGAAAAACCCGGGCAATGGTGATTCTCTGTTTCTGACCACCTGATAATAGCTGCCCTCTTTCTCCTGCTAGAGTGTTATACTGTTCAGGAAGGGTCAGAATGAAGTCGTGAATTTCAGCTTTTTTGGCGGCTTCAATAACGTCATCGTCAGAGATACCGTTTAACCCATAGCGTATGTTATCTGCGATCGAACACGAGAATAAAAAGTTATCCTGAAAAACAAATGAAATTCTCGACATAAGTTCAGCGTATTCAATATTTTTTATATTCACGCCACCTAAAGTTATCGTTCCAGAGGTTGTATCAAGAAAGCGAGGAATGAGATTAGCCAGCGTTGTCTTGCCAGAACCAGATGTACCTATAAGAACAGTAAATGAATTTTCAGGAATTTTGATATTGATATTGGATAAAACAGTGCCAGAATTCTGGTAAGAAAACCCAACGTTTTTAAAAATAACCTCATTATTGTCAGGTAATAGCGTGTTGGAGGGAGCCTTTAAAATTGGCAGATTTTCAACTTCAAATATCCTTTCTATTGCTGCCTTTGACTTTTGTAATATCTGAAACAGGCTCATCACAGGATAAACACTTTCTGCAATACCGATCGCCAGCAATAAAAAACAGAACGTCGTGATAAAAGAGATTTGGTCATTTAGCTGGGCTATGCTCAATCCAACAACTAATATGATACTCATCGGCATAGCAGAGAAAAGGCTGCGGGCAATTTTTGTAGACAATCGCATAGATTGCAACCAATGAAAGACCACCTGACTATAATTTTCCAGCGCTTTTTGATATTGACCGAATGCCCCCTCCCCGGCATCAAATGTTCTTACTGCACTCATTCCCTGAATATATTCAATGATTTTACCGTTGATTTGAATAGTTGCATTGTTATAGCTTTCCTTTAAAAGCTTAGCTTTTTTCATGATAAAACTCAGCAGCAGAAAAGTAACTAAAGTGATTGCAAATACAATACTTGCAAAGACCCAATTAAAGATAAATAAAACGAGTAAGGTAAAAATTGGGGTAACGAATGCCTCAGCTTTTAAAGGCGGAGCATCAGCCACAAAAGCATGTAATTCTTTAATATCATCAATTAATGTTTTAACAAGATTCCCACTGCCCATGTTTCTAACCGTTTCAATCGGCAATTGATTGATTTTTTTGATAAGCCTGGTTCGTAATATTTCTTCTAGTTCAAATGCCGCATAGTGAGATTTATCGTGGGCATAAGTTCTCAGCGTATAAAAAAGAATGCTCAGCACAAGTAGAGAGAGAATGGGCAGTCCCGGGAAGACACTGGCATCCATCATTAATTGGTACAGAACCCAGATCAACATTAGCCAGATACTCAGTTTAAGCACCTGAGCAATTGATGCCAAAAATATAGAATAAGATACTTTATTCTTTACTGGCAGAAATATATCCGTATGATTCATAATTAAGTTTCTCCTTAGCCCATATCTATCATGCAATAAGAAAATCCGAATAGAAAAAAAGCTGTTTTTTTCTGATTATTCGTTAAGTTATGATTCTTTTAAATCATATATTCGGCAATTGATTATCATCTGATAAATTATTTACAATCAGACAGATAAAAAAATACATTGCCAAAGTAGAGTACTACTACTTTAGTTGCAGATTTTTTGGTAGGGTTAAGAAACTGATATTTTTATTTTTATTGTTATGCAAGCAGCGATTTATCTGGCTGCACAGAAAATTTATTATTCAGTCCAGCCTGCTTTTTCGCAGTCGTAAAGCATTAAGCAATACTGAAATCGAGCTCATCGCCATTGCCGCGCCGGCGATTACCGGGCTGAGCCAGCCAATTGCAGCCAGCGGGATACCGAGAATATTATAGAAAAAAGCAAAAAACAGGTTTTGTTTAACAACGCGTACAGTAGCGTGAGCTAGAGCCAGGGCATCGGCTACCTGAGTCACCGAATGGCGCATCAGCGTAGCTGAAGCAGTATTGGTGGCCACATCTGCCCCGCCATACATGGCAAAGCTGACATCCGCCGCGGCCAGTGCCGGCGCATCGTTAATACCATCACCGACCATCGCTACTACCTTGCCTTGCTGCATCAGCGCTCTCACCGCTTCGGCCTTGGCACGCGGATTCATTTCTGCCTGATAATAGCTGATACCCAGTTGTTTGGCAATGTATTCAACTACACTGTGCTGGTCACCGCTCATAATATGAATATCAATATTTTGCTGCTGTAAGCGTTTAATTGCACTGGCAGTGTCTTCTTTTAAAGCATCAGCAATAGCAAATGCACCTGCTATTTCATTATTAATAGCGACAACCACAATACTGGCAATCTGCCAGATTTCCTGCTGCTGTAATTGCCCGGGTATGCTGAAACCGCACCAGGCAGGATTGCCGACTTTTACCGCGCCATAACCGTCTACTTGCGCCTGTGTACCCTGCCCGATTTCGCTGTGGCTATTGCTGGCGGTTAGTACTGGCAGGTTTTGCTGTTCAGCAGCCTGAATCACCGCCTGCGCCAGCGGATGAGTGGTGAGCTGTTCAGCGGCGGCAGCCAGTTGCAAAATAGTTTGCGCATCATACTGACAAGCGGGATTTCGCCACTGGGCAACAATCTGGGGTTTGCCTTGAGTAAGAGTGCCGGTTTTATCCAGTACAACCGTATTGACCTGACTGGTACGCTCAAGTGAGGCTGCATCTTTAAACCATACTCCGTACCGCGCCGAGCGCCCCATACCCACCATCATCGCGGCCGGTGTGGCCAGCCCCAGCGCACACGGACAGGCAATTACCAGTACGGCTACGCCGCGGGTCACTGCTTCGTTAAAATCACCACCAAACCACCAGTTTAGAATAAAAGTTAATACGGCTATGGCAACTACGGCAGGCACAAATACCATGGATACTTTATCAGCCAGCCGTGCAATCGGTGCTTTACTGCCCTGTGCCTGCGCCAGTGCCTGCATCATGTCACCCAGCAGAGTCTGACTGCCAAGGGTCTGTGCCTGATAGGTGATACTGCCGTTGCTCAGTAATGCACCGGCAAGTACTTTATCACCAGCCTGTTTCAGTAATGGTTTAGATTCACCGGTGAGATAGCTTTCATCACACCATGCTTCACCACTGTGCACGATGCCATCGGCAGCGATGCGGTTGCCGGCATTGGTTTGCAGGATGTCACCTTTCTGTATCTGGCTGAGCGGTACTTCCTGCCAGCCGTTGTCTGTTTGTCTGCGCACCATTTTCGGGGTCAGTTGCAGCAGCATGCCCAGGCTGTTGAGGCTTTGCTTTTTAGTCCGCTGTTCCAGATATTTGCCCAGCGAAACAAAGGCAATTACCATCACGCTGGCTTCGAAATAGATAAACTGATGCGCATCATGCTGATGATTAAACAGCATAATACTGGAATAGAGCCAGATAGCGACCGTGCCCAGAGACACGAGTACATCCATATTGGCTACGCCGCCTTGCAGGGATTTAATCGCACTATTGTAAAACGGCCACGCCAGACCAAGCTGGATAATCGAAGCGAGAACAAACTGCCACCATGGCGGCAGCATCCAGTGCTGTCCCAGCAGCATGCCCAGCATACCGACAACAAAAGGCAGAGCAATGATCCAGATAACCGCCAGACGCCACGGAATCGCTGTCGTTTTATGCTCCTCATTCTGCATTTCAGCCAGTGCTTCGATACTGGCACTGGTTACGGCTGTGGCTTTAAATCCGGTTTTTGCCACTATCTGAACTATATCGGCCGTACTCAGCAGCTTACTGTCAAAACAGGTTTGTAATTCATCACTGGCAAAGTTTACATCGGCAGCAATAATACCCTGCTGCCGGCGCAATACTTTTTCTATGCGGTTGGCACAGGCCTGACAGTCCATGCCCTCAATGGCAAAGCGCGCTGTTTCGGCTGTATTGCCGTTAGTGTGCTGAGTTTGTTCCATGGTTCTGTCCTTCTGTTTTCCAGCCGCATATCTCAGGATTAAACTACATCAAAACCGGCAGCTTCAACCGCGGCTTTGAGGGTATCTACGTTAGTAAGGCTGTCGTCAAAGCCGATATCGGCAATACCGGTTGCAAAATTAACTGCCACAGTTTCCACACCCGGGCTGCCCTGTAGTGCTGATGTCACACTTTTGGCACAACCTTCGCAGGTCATGCCGTCAATTTTAAACTGAACCATTTGCATTTCTGTCTCCTTATGGATTCGGGTTTAATAAAAAGTAGATAAAGTACAGCTTAAACCTTAACACTGTGATAGAGTCAAGCTTTACATATGCAAATTCAGATTTTAATCTTATGAATATCAGTGCCGCAGAAAAATTAACCGGTTTATCCAGTAAAACCATCCGTGATTATGAGGCTGCCGGACTGATTCAGCCAGTACGCCAGAGTAACGGCTATCGCGATTACAGTGAAGCCGATATTGCCACACTGTGCTTTATCAGACATGCCCGCGAAGTAGATTTTTCGCTGGCGCAGATTGCCCAGCTGCTTGCATTACGCAACAATCCGCAGCGCACCAGTGCTGATGTCAAAGCACTGGCAGGCGAGCACATACAGCGTCTTAACCAGAAAATTAATGATTTATCCAGCATGAAAGAGACTCTGGAAAACTGGTACAACCGCTGTGGCGGTGATGCTTCACCACACTGTGCGATTATCGACGGGCTGGATAAGCAGGGTTATGCCGGTAATCACAGTTAAGCCGGCTCCGGTTTGTGTTATCCGTTCAGGACTGGCTGTTATTCATAGTAACTAAAACTGTCTTTTTACTTAAAACAAGCTAAAATAGTCGCTTTTCGGCACTTTTCCCGGGCTTTATTGTTGCTATGCGTCTTACCCATATCAAGCTTTCCGGCTTTAAATCCTTTGTTGATCCCACCACGATTGCGGTACCGGGCAGACTGGTAGCGGTAATCGGACCAAACGGCTGCGGCAAAAGCAATGTGATTGATGCTGTGCGCTGGGTTCTGGGAGAAGCTTCCGCCCGGCAGTTGCGCGGCGAAAGCATGCAGGACGTGATTTTTAATGGTGCCAATACCCGCCGCCCGGCACCGCGTGCCAGTGTCGAACTGGTATTTGACAATAGTGACGGCCAGCTTCAGGGAGCATGGGGACAATATGCCGAAGTGGCGATAAAACGCCAGCTGACCCGCCAGGGCGATTCTACTTATTTCATTAATAATCAGGTTGTGCGCCGCCGTGATATTACCGATTTGTTTCTCGGTACTGGCGTCGGTGCCCGCGGTTACGCCGTTATTGAGCAGGGAATGATTTCCCGCATCATTGAAGCACGGCCGGAAGAGCTGCGTGCCCATATCGAAGAAGCCGCCGGCGTGTCTAAATACAAAGAACGCCGCCGTGAAACCGAAAATCGTCTTGCCGATACCCGTGAACATTTACAGCGACTGGCCGATTTACAAAGCGAGCTGGATCGTCAGGTAGAAAAACTCCGGCGACAGGCAAATACCGCACAGCGCTATCAGGAGCTGAAAACTCAGATAGCCGATAAACAGAATTTATTTGATTACAGCCAGTGGCAGCAGGCTCTGCATCAGGCAGACAGTGCCACAGCACTTTACCAGCAGCATGGCAATGCACAGGAATCGCTGAAGCAGCAACTGGAAACACTGGAACAGCAATTACAGAAGCTGCGCGAACAGGAACAGCAACAGCAACAGCGAGTACGCGAAGCTGAAATGCAGCGTGCCGGCCTGCGCGAACAATGGGCACGGCTAGAAGAACAGATTCGCCACCGGCGCGACTGGCAGCAGCGTATTGCCCGTGAACAGACTCAGGCACAAACTGAGTTGCAACGTCTGCACAATGAAAATATTCAGCAACAGCAACAGCTGGAATCGGCTAGTTCAGAGCTGGAAGAACAGCAATTACAGCGTGAAGAATGGGCTTTACAGGCCGCGGAACATGAAGCGCGCATGCCGGAACTGGAAGAACTGGCTCATCAGGGCGAGCGCACCCGTCAGAACCAGCAAAATGAGCTGGCACGTCTGGAACGTGAACTGGCCATCAGACAGCAACAGCACCAGCATGCGACAGCGGCCATTGCTCAATTGCAGCAGCGCCGGCAGCGTCTGGAAGAAGAGCTGACGCAACTGGCCTTACCGCAAAACGGAGAGCTGGAAACCGCCCGTGAGACAGCAGCAGAGCTGGAACAGATTGTAACTACGCTGGAAGAGAACCTGCTGCAATATGAACAGCAGCGTGAAAGCGCACGGGAAGCACTGCTTCTGGCTCAGCAACAATACCGGCAGCTGGAAAAACAGCAGCTTACCCTTAACGCGCAGGTAGAAGCGTTAGCAGCCATGCTTCCACAAGCTGAGCGCAGCAGTACAGAAAACGAAACCGACAGTAATATTCCTTTATTGTGGCAACATTTGCAGGTTGCCAAAAAATGGCAGCATGCGACAACCGTTGTCCTCGGACACAGACTACAGGCACAGTATACCGAACAGCTGCAACCTGGAGATACTCTGCCAGAACGCACAACCGTCTGGGTCAATCAGACGGCTGAAATCAACCAGCAAAAATGGGCAACAAATGCCCTTTTACAGCATATAGAAGTTCAGGCTCCATTTTCCGAAGCCATACAATACTGGCTCGGACAGGTATTTTGTGCAGAAACACTGGAAGAGGCTTTGCTCAAACAGGCTGATTTACAGACACAACAACTTATTATTACTCCTGAAGGCCACTGCATAGATGCCATCAGTGTGACATTGTATGCTGAAGATAATGGTACCAGTCTGCTGCAACAGCAGCAGCAATTGCGCGAACAGCAACAGGCACTGCTTACACTGGAACAACCTTTGCAGCAGGCTGTAGAAACCATGCAGCTGGCACAGCGCAACCTTGAGAATACGGAAGAACGGCTGAATCAGTGTCAGCAACAGCTTAAACAGCAGCAACAGCGCTGGCAGACAGCCTCTGCTCAGGCTACTGAGTTACTGGCACGCACCAGTCAGGGGCAATTGCGGCAGGAACATATTCAGCAGGAAAGCGCACAAATCATCAGTGAGCTGGCGCAACAGCAGCATGTGCAGCAACAAACGCAGGCTGATACTGAAAATCTTACACTCGCGGTAGAACAATTGCGTCCGCAATTACAAAATCATACTGCCAGCCAGCAAAACCAGCAGCAAACTTTGAAACAGAGCCAGCTGGCATTGCTGGAAGCGCGACGACAGCAGGGTTTGGTAGAAATGGCTATAGTACGCCTGCAACAGCGGATTCAGACTGCCACACAGGAACAGCAGCGTATTGCACGCGAAACGGAACGCTGGCAGGAACGTCAGAGCGAGCTTGCACTCGGGATTGCCGAGCAGGAAATGGAAGACGAACAAACCCTGCAAACCGAAGAACTGAATACCCAAATCGATGCAGCTACTGAACAGTGTACAACTGCACAGCAAGTGCTTGAACAGCTCCAGCAGCAATTACAGCACATACAGCAACAGCAGCACAATCTCAACAGCCAGCTTCCGCAGTTACAGGCCGATACTCAGACTGCCTTGTTGCAGCAACAGGAAGCCTTGCTGAATGCCAGACGTTTTCACGAAACTCTGCAACAGAATCAGGCTGATCTGGAGACATTAGCCGAACTGTTTAATCAGTCACAGCAGGCTGTACCGGAATTAAATCAGGAAATTGCGGCACTGGCACAGAAAATCAATGCACTGGGTGCGGTTAATCTGGCAGCATTACAGGAGCTGGAAGAAGCACATGAGCGCGCTGAGTATTATCAGACACAAACAGCAGATGTACAGGCGGCTATTGCGTTACTGGAAGAAGCCATCAGTACAATTGATGAAGAAACCAAAACCCGCTTTAAAACTACTTTTGATGCGGTAAACGAAAAAGTACAAAGCTACTTTCCTACCTTATTTGGTGGTGGTGAGGCCAGACTGGATATGGTCGGCGATGATTTACTCAGCGCAGGCGTATCCATTATGGCGCGTCCGCCGGGCAAGAAAAACAGCACTATTCATCTGCTTTCCGGCGGAGAAAAAGCCTTAACTGCCATGAGTCTGGTCTTTGCCCTGTTCAGCCTTAATCCCGCTCCGTTCTGTCTGCTGGATGAAGTAGATGCTCCACTGGATGATGCCAATACCAGCCGTTTTTGCAATCTGGTTCAGCAAATGTCGACACAGACTCAGTTCGTGTATATCTCCCATAACCGTCTAACAATGGAAATGGCTGAGCAGCTGGTAGGGGTAACCATGCAGGAAAAAGGTGTTTCGCGTATTGTTGAAGTCAATATCCGCCAGGCGCTGGATATGGCTGAAGCTTAAGTGCGCAGATAACAGAATGGCACTAACCGCACAATACAGCTTCTGCTTTTTCAACTCATGCTTGCTGAATCATTCCTGATAATCAGCTTTTTTTAATTTATAATTCTCTGCAACAGACCATTACAAGCAATACCTATGCTACTGAATTTTTTATACCAAATCTTATGGCAGATAGCACCACCCTTTTTACGCAGATATTTACGCCGGCGTGCTGCGCTGGCACCGGCATATGCGCTTAACTGGTCTGAACGTTTCGGCAAACCTTATCCCGATCCGGTAAAACACGGCATCTGGGTTCATGTGGTTTCTGTTGGTGAAACACGCGCTTCATTACAATTTATCCGTGCGCTGCAAAAGCATTTTCCACATAAACCGTTATTGATGACGCAGACCACACCTACCGGTCGTGCCACGGTACAGCATTTTTTTCCTGAAGCACAATGCCGTTATCTGCCCTATGATAAAAAATCCTGGGTTAAACAATTTATCCGGGATCACCAGCCTGTATTCGGCGTATTAATGGAAACAGAAATCTGGCCGAATCTGATTAATGTCTGCGTCGACAATCAGATTCCGCTGTTTATGGCTAATGCGCGCTTATCCGAAAAGTCTCTGCATGGTTATCTGAGAGTACGCTCACTGGTTGCACCGGCACTGGCCACGTTAACCGGCTGTTACGCCCAGACTGAGGCGGATGCTCAGCGGCTTAAACAAATCGGTGCTGCCAATATTCAGGTCTGTGGTAATACCAAATATGATATTACTCCGCCGGCAGAAATGGCTGAACTGGCGCAAACATTCAGACAGCGTATTGGCAACAGGCCGGTAGTTGTGTGCAGCAGTACCCGCTTTTACCACGGCACAGACGAAGCTCAGTTACTGCTTGATGCATGGGCAAAACAAAAAACCGGTAATATCCTGCTGATTATCGTTCCGCGTCATACTGAGCGCTTTGAGCCAACTTACGAATATGCCGAAAAACTGAATTTTATTACCCAAAAACGCAGTGATAACCAGAATATCGCCGAACAGACTCAGGTCTGGATAGGTGATAGTATCGGCGAACTGTTTGCCTACTATGAATGTGCCGATATTGCCTTTGTAGGCGGAAGTCTGGTCGACAGCGGCTGCCATAATATTATCGAACCGATTGTGTGCAAACTCCCTACTCTGTTTGGTCCTTCTACCTATAACTTTGCCGATGCCGCGCCCAAAGCAATTGCCGCCGGCGCAGCCAGGCAAATTCAGTCTGCAGAAGACTGGGCAGCAACAACCCTGGCTTTGCTGGATGATTCACAGCAAAGAAAGCAGATGTCTGCCAGTGCGCAAGCCTTTATCCGGCAGCATCAGGGAGCAAGTGAACGCATGGCACTATATATACATGACATAATTAAAAAATAACATCTAATCAAGATATATATTTTAAAACAAATAATTAACCAATAAAATAAAGGAATTTTTATATCATTTTATTACTAAATTTTTCTAAAATGAAAATTTGGTATATATATTGCTAGAATTTAAATACTTTTATACATTTAATAAAATGATTTTATCATGCAATATAAATATAAATCTTGGGCACACATTCAAAAAGGGTTTACTTTAATTGAGTTGATGGTTGTAATAGCTATTATTGGTATTCTAGCAGCTATAGCAGTTCCGCAATACCAGAATAATGTCGCTAAAACCCAGCTAACCCGAGCTTATTATGAACTTAAAGCTTCTACTACAGCCATAGATACTATCATAGCAATGGGTAATGTACCAACCATGGACAGATCTCAGAATGGTAGACCTGTTAACGGATCCGGAAAAATTTATGAATTTATTGGTATAGACACGAATAATATCGATTCTAATATTATGTCTAGCGTGGACATTACTTCAGAAAGCGATAAAGTAACGGGTTTGCGTGCAATATTAGGTAATCATGTTGCACCGGCAATTAATGGAACGGTTATTACTTTAGAACGGTCAGAAGGTGGCACATGGACCTGCCAGATTAAACCTCAAGAAACTGAAAATTTATCTAAATATGCAATTAGCAATTGCAATATCATTACTAACTGATTTTTTTTTGATAATTTAAACTAAGTCTATAGGTAGTTATTTAAATTCAGAATATAATTAAGCTAATATAAAATATATTATCTGGATATATTTTATATTATTAATAATGACTGCCTTAAATTTTTTACTGTTTTGAGAATCTAGTTGGTTGATCCTGCGAATAAAAATTCGCATAGGGAATAGACTTTTTTATCTGCATTTTGGTATCTTTATAATTTATAATACCATCCGCCTGTGGCAATGATATAACCGACATCGTCATGCCATATCAATACTGTATTTTGCAGCTAATGAACATTGTGATGGCAGCAATACCATGATTACAGGCAGTCATAACCCGCCTGACTATTATGGTTTTAAAATGGATACCAGACGGAACTAACTCCGGCTGATGATAACTCAGGTTTTACGTAAAATTATTTAATCCGGTGAAGTTACCGCTAAAGCTGAATATGCCGGTAGTGTCGTTACATGACTGACTTTTCTGAATATATTTTTATATAAACTCATCAGATTCAGCCACAGCAAACAATGATATAGATGCTTGAAATTAAGTTGCAGGTGCTTACGCCGGTGATTTATATCGTACTCTTGGCTGCGAAATACAGGAATTATTTTGTGGATAGATGGTAATTTTCCCCATCATTAGCCTGACTTCGCTAAAACAGTTAATAATTTGCAGGTTTTAATTCAGTCACTTCTAATCAATGATGTAAAAATCGGGCTGATCTTTGGTAAAAACCGTGTGCGTCTAGAAATTAAAATTATTTGAAACAATAATTTAAATATTTTTAAACTTGAAAATCTGATTATTTAATCAACCATATCTTTTATAAGCAGCAATTTTATTAACAACTGTGCTATACAACATAAAATAAATACTTATTTATCATAAAAAATTAATTCTATTAAATTTATAAATTAAAAAGGACGGTAAACCGTCCTTTTTATTAAATTATTAAAAATAATTTATTATTAAGGTGTAGTACCACCACCAGCAGCAACAGGGCAAGAAGAAGGTGCATATTTCTTGTCTACGGTAGTTCCACAAGTCCAAGTTCCGTTTTCATCACGTGACCAAGTCAGTGTTTTACCTGCTAATGTAGTTGCGGCATTATTACCGAATTTAGCTTCAATTGTTGCTTTTCCATTATCTTTTGTTATAGTAACTTTAGGGACACCAGTACCTTTTGCTGGCGCCTTATCACCAGCATTCGCCGTATCTCCGTCTATCAGATTAGAACCAGTAGCACCCAGTTGGCATTTACCAGCGTCTTCACCCAATTCTGTGCGTCCGTCCAGAATACAGGTTTCTACAGTAGTTTTCAAAGCACCTGCTTCAGCCATTACACGAGTTACCTGTGAACGTGCAATGTAGTTCTGATACTGAGGTACAGCAATTGCTGCCAGAATACCGATAATCGCGATTACGATCATCAGCTCAATCAGGGTAAAACCTTTTTGTAATGATTTCATTATTAGCTCCTGAGTAAGAGTTAAAACAACTAAACAACTTCAATTAATTTCTATCAGCGACGGATAACAATAATTCAATAAATATTGCATCTGCTGACTTCAATTAGGTATAAGCATATTCCGTGCCAGTTTTGAGATATCCTGGAATAAACTAAATATAAATTAAACGAATATTGTATTAACCATACTCAGACATTAAATATTAAGCCACCTGTAAAATTATAATCAATTGATTATTAATAATATTTAAAGTTATAAATAAAAAGATTTAATAAAAATTTCCTGATATTTCCAACTCATTAATTACCCTCTTATCTCATAACAATTATCGATATATTTTATAGTTACAGGTTTAATAATTTGATTTATCAAAGATAATACTTCAGCATATATGCCCGTACAGCTGCAAGCATAGCCATCTGGCTGATTAAATTTCCTGTCCCGCCTTCAGCATTAATATAATCAATCTGCTGCCGGGCAGCCCATACTGACAATGAGCCATCATCATGGACATCCTGATTATTCTGTAAAACCACATTGAAATTCCGGGCGGACAGAAAATCAAACGCCTGCCGGCTGGTCACATAGAAAAAATCATGAGGATCTTTATCAGGGCTGACCGCGACCTGACTCATAGCCTGCGCCATTGAACCGCCAGGTACATAGTTTCGTATAGATAATCCTCCCGGATGATTGTTATGCAGAGCAACAATTAATTTAGCATGAATCAGATACTGATCCAGAAAACCGCGAACTTCCTGACCTAACTCTTCCCTTGCACCGGCACAGTTACCCTGCCGGCATTTTAGTGCATTGTTTCGTCCATGATCCGTAAAAATTCTATTCGGATCAAAGTGATAGCTTACTTCTGCTGTCTGTATACTGATTTCACGGCTGCCATCATGGCGAAAGTCCACTAAACATCCCTGCTTAATCTGGTTTAAAGTCAATAATGCAGCCTGCCGTGCAGTTTCTTCATTATCATGTACATGCACCCAGACAATATCTGGCCATGGATTACCGGCACAGGTTTGAGTAACCGGCAATATCTTTGCTTGCCCGGTAATATTAAAGGTATCTGAAACAGAATCTTCGGCATATACAGGCAACCCGATTACAATTAATAACAATAGAAAGAAATATTGATAAATATAAAAAGTTATTTTTTGCATCATACTGATTATTTGCTGTTTTAATTTCATTTTTTGTATACTTTAAATGAGTATTTCAATAAATAAAAGCTTAACGGAATTGCTTACGTTGCAGTATCACCAGCTTGAAATATACAATTTCTTAATTTAAAAATTAACTTTAAATCAATTATTTACATTGTAAATATACATATATCGCTTTTTACTTAATTAATTTTTAGCAAATGTGTCAAATTTTGTCACATTAAACTGAATTATGTAAGTATAGATAATAATTATACCGATTAAGTATGAATTTGTATTTTTTGTTTAATCAGTATGGTTTTAGTTGAAAATAATAATAGTATTCATTATTATTCGCGGTTTTATCAATTTTTCTCTTTTCGTAGCTCAATAGTATGCCTGATCACCCTTTTCCTTCTTTTAAACTGGCATTGATTCCGTTCATTCTTTTTACCGGCAGTACTGTTTATGCTCAGGATAATTCAGCAAAGCTGGACGATATTTACGTCACCGCCGAACAACAGGTTAAACAGTCTCTCGGCGTTTCTAAACTTGATAGTCAGGATATTGAACGCAAAACACCGGTCAATGATATTTCTGAGCTGGTGCGTACAATGCCCGGTGTCAATCTGACTGGTAATACTGCTTCCGGTCAGCATGGCAATAAACGCCAGATTGATATTCGCGGAATGGGTCCGGAAAATACCTTAATACTGATTGACGGCCGGCCGGTTACTTCGCGTAACAGTGCACGCATGAGCTGGCGCGGTGAGCGTGACACCATTGGCGACAGCAACTGGGTACCGGCAGCAGAAATTCAATCAATTGAAGTTATTCGTGGACCGGCTGCCGCACGCTATGGTTCTGGTGCAGCTGGCGGTGTAGTGAACATTGTGACAAAAAAAGTCAGTAATGAGTTTCACGGTTCTATCAATGCGTTTATGAATTTGCCGGCAGATAAAGAAGAAGGCGATACACATCGTATCGGCTTTGATTTGTCCGGTCCGGTTATTAAAGATGTACTCGGCTTTCGGATATATGGCAATCTGAATAGTACTGATGCAGATTCACCATTCATTAATCAGCGTTCGAATGATAAAGGCAGCAAATCGCTGGCTGCCGGACAGGAAGGTCTGATTAATAAAGATATTGGCGGACGGCTGGCATGGCGCCTTTCTCCGGCACAAACTCTGACACTGGATACTACCTACAGCCGGCAGGGCAATCGTTATAACGGTGATGGTCCCAATAATGTACAGACTGATTACACCCAAAGTTTATATGGTAAGGAAACCCGCCGAGTATACCGCCAGAGTTTTGCACTGACTCATGAAGGTATATGGGACTGGGGCGACAGCAAGCTGGTAGCACAATACGATAAAACTACCAACAGCCACTGCTCTGAAGCGCTGTCAGGTGGTCCTGAAGGCTTGTGTCAGGATTTGGGCAGCAAAGATATTACTTATAAAGACAGTACACTGACAACAAAACGTCTGACGGGTGAAATAAACTTTCCGTTTACATTAGGTTTGTCCCACGTGCTGACTATGGGTGCAGAATATCAGCACGATAAACTGGATGATCCGGATGGTCTGCGCCGTATACCTCTTCCCGGGGCAGTTTATCCGGCTCCGGCTAACCACAAACCGTCACTAAGCAGCTGGGCCGGCTATGTGGAAGACAATATCAGCCTGACCGACTATTTAAAACTTATACCAATGCTGCGCTATGATCACAATAATAAAACGGGTGGTAATGTCAGCCCCGGTGTTAATCTGTCATGGCAGCTTCATCCGAACTGGCTGATTAAAGGCGGAATAGCACGTGCCTACAAAGTTCCGAATCTGTACCAGAGTACAGACAGTTATATGCTGTACAGCAAAGGCAATGGTTGTGCCACCTCTTCCGGAAGCGGCCGTGGCTGTTATCTGATAGGTAACAGTAATCTCAAACCAGAAACCAGTATTAATAAAGAATTGGGTTTTGAATTTAATAAAAATGGTTATCTGGCTTCTCTGGCTTATTTCCGCAATGATTACAAAAATAAGATTGAAGCTGGCCGGCAGATTATATTCACAGATAGTACTGATACGAATTCACACTCAGGCGGATATGATTATTTTCAATGGACCAATACCCGCAAAGCGCTGGTAGAAGGACTGGAAGGCAATTTAACCCTGCCGTTTTCAAGCAAATGGAAATGGGTAAACAATTTTACTTATATGTTTAATTCCAAAAATAAGGAAACCGGCAATCCTTTATCTGTCATCCCTAAATATACGATTAATTCGTCTCTGGCCTGGAATCCTGCTGAAAAATGGGACACATTACTTACCTATACTTACTATGGTCGCCAGAAACCGCGTACAGTACCGGTAAATCCTGTTGAGGCAGGTATCGGTAACGGAGGAAAAGGAACTACCGGTTTGAGCGGAGAAGAAATCGGCAGTTATGGTATCTGGGGTATTTCCGCCGGCTACGCTGTAAATAAAAATATTAATATCAGAGCCGGAATGTCAAATATATTCAATAAACGTATCTACGCCTCTACACTGCGCGGCACTGCATATACATACAATGAACGCGGCAGAGCAGTATGGGGCAGTATGAAAGTTTCTTTCTGATGCTTTCTGCAAACAGGCTGCCATTCAGGCAGCCTGTTTTTTTACAAGCAAATTATTTTTCACCGTGACTTATCCATCAATTTCAGTTACTATCATAAATAGTAATGATTATTGTTTACACATAATGAGCAACTTTATTAAGTAACCAAACATAGGTTATTCAATCTGACTGTACTTTAACCAAACCACCTGATCCGGCAATATTTTTAACTGGTATTCGATTAATTTTACCATGCAGAAACAAAATCTTACCGCACACCCGTCCTGTTGTCTCCATATATTCTGTAACACCAATCAACTGACGGAAAGATTAAATATGCGCCAGATTATTATTTTTCTTTTATTGTTTTTTACGGCATTAATCTTGCACAACACAGCCAAAGCTCAGCCTAATCTGAATGAACCAGCTAATTTTGCTGCATTAAAGCAATCAGACAGCGGCTATCTGTTTAATACGCTTGCGTTTACTTCTACAGATGGACAGCGTCATTACCGGGTTTATATAGCAGCTCCCGACCGTAAAGTTCCTGCAGGGGGTTTTCCTGCTTTCTATATTCTGGACGGAAATGCTGCACTGGATTTTCTTGCGCCGGAAAATATGCGGGTACTGTCCGCACAGCCTCAGCCTCCGGTGCTGGTACTGATTGGCTATGCCACAGATAAACGCTTTGATGCGCAGGCACGGGCCTACGATTACACCATTGCGCCGGACAATGACAATACCGATCCTCTTGATTCAACCAGAATAAACGGCGGGGCTGATATATTTCTGGATTTAATTCAGAATGAAATTATGCCGGCAGTAAATCAACAGGTTCGGATTAATCCCAATGCACAAACTCTGTGGGGGCATTCATACGGCGGGCTGATGGTTATGCATACTTTATTTACTCAGCCTAATCTTTTTCAGCACTATATTGCTGCCGATCCGTCCGTCTGGTTACACGGCGATCTGTTACAGCAGGAAGCTGAAACCATGCTTAAACGTCAGGTGGCTTTTTCTGGCAGCAGTCTGTGGGTTTTAAGCAGCAAACTCAAAGCCGGTAAATTACCGAAAAATCCTCAGGCGGCAGCACGTATCCGCATACGCAATGAGCATACAGCCAAATATGCCGGTCTGATTAACAAACTCATTAACGAATTAGAGCAAAAAACTGATTTAACTATCAGATATGAGCATTATCCGCAGGAAAATCATGGTAGCCTGTTTGGCAAAAGTCTGCAGCAGGCATTATTTTATCCAGTAATCAGGCAATAAAATGAATAAACGTTCACCACATCAGGCTTATCTGACACGTGTTCAAGATATTATCGATCTAAGCCCAAATTTACGCCGGCTGGTTTTGCATAGTCCGGAGCTGACCGATTATCCGCATCAGTACAATGGTGCCCATATCAAAATATTTCTGGCACCGGATGGTCAGATAACACCACAATTACCCCAGTTTTCCGGTCATGGTTTTAACTGGGCTGAGCCGGATAATAAACCGATTGTGCGTACCTATACCATTCGCAATTATGATGCACAGTCGTGTACGGTAAGTATTGATTTTGTCAAACACGGAGACACTGGACCCGCTTCATCTTTTGCCGAGCATGCTCAGGCTGGAGATATTCTTGGAATCTCTTCTCCCGGCGGGCCGAATCCAATGCTGAAAACAGCGTCACGCTATTTATTTGTCGGTGATATTACAGCTCTTCCGGCAATTGAATCTCTGCTGGCAGATATTGCCGCTGATGCGAGCGGTGACGTTGTGCTGTTATTACCGCAGGCAGAAGATCTGCCAGCATCACTCCCGTTACCAGAAAAAATGCATCTGCATACCTTTTTTGGTAATTTGAGCCAGATTCCTGCTGTAGTAGAGCATATAAGCAGTTTTGCCCCGTTGAATGATGATGACTTTGCCTGGGTTGCTGGTGAAGCAGCACTGGTTAAACCACTGCGTGAATTGCTGCGTACACAATGGCAATTACCGCCTCAGCGCCATTATGCCGTCCCCTACTGGCGTCAGGGAGAAAATGAAGAAAGTTATCATGAAGCGCGACACAGATTTATTGATAAATAGACACCTGCTCAAGAAAATTAACTTTAGCCTTGCTCAGGCGGTATAATTAATGCAAACGATAATGATAGGAAATACTATAAAATGATTAAATCTTGCTGGAAACCTCTTGCTTTGTCTGTTTTAACTTTGTCTCTGCTTTCTGCCTGTGGCGAAAAAACCAATGAGAATCACACTGCCAGTAATGCTTCGTCTGCTGATTCAGCTGTCGCAACTGATGTAAACGGATCAACAGTGACAATAAATACTGCCCGCGGAGAAATAACCGTACCGGAGAATCCGTCTAAAGTTGTGGTATTTGATATGGCTACACTGGATGATTTACAGGCATTGAAAGTGCCGGTTATCGGTGCCCCGAAAAAAGTGCTGGTACCGTATCTGCAGCAAACTCTGGAAACGGTAAACAATACCGGTACTTTATTTGAACCGGATATGGAAGCACTTAATGCGCTGAAACCACAGCTTATTATTATCGCTGGTCGTACTGCTCCGAAATATGATGAACTCGCTGCCCTTGCTCCCACTATCGATATGTCTGACAGCGGACAGGATTTAATTGGCGATGGCATGAAAATGCTTGATAGCTACGGTAAGCTGTTTAAGAAAGAAGCTGAAGCGAAAAAATTGCATGATGATATTCAGAATCTGCTTAATGAAACCCAGCAGGCAGCCAAAGGCAAAGGCACTGGTCTGATTCTGATGGTTAATGCCGGCAAACTTTCAGCATTTGGTTCTTCCTCTCGCTTTGGCTGGATTCATACTCAGGTTGGTGTACCGGCTGCAGATACCAGCATTCCGGCTTCTCCGCATGGTCAGTCTGTCTCTTTCGAATACGTACAGAAAATCAATCCGGACTGGTTATTCGTTATTGACCGTACTGCTGCCATCGGCGAAGAAGGTAAAACTGCTCAAGCTGTACTGAATAATGATCTGGTACGTCAGTCTAAAGCATGGAAAGAAGGTCACGTTATTTATCTGAGCAGCGCATCTTATCTGGCCGCAGGCGGTGTACAGCAAATGAAAACTGATCTGACCAATATTAAAGCGGCAATGTCACACTAAGCCGGAGTTTTATTCACGATAATCAGGTTTCGCTATGCTGCATAAATATGCAGTATTAGCGTAAACCTGTTGTCTGTATTTTTTCTGTCATATGCTTCGTTCCTCTCAGATTAATGCAATCAATTTTTTGCTGTTACCTATTTTACTGATTATCAGCATTAGTATTGGTGCAGCTTCTTTTCATTGGGGTGATCTGTTTATCAGTAGTGATACCCGTTCTTTGCTTTTGTATAGCCGTCTACCCCGTTCTCTGGCGATTATTCTCACTGGAGCCACACTGGCCGTAGCGGGTATGGTGTTACAGATAGTATTGCGCAATCGTTTTCTGGAACCGAGTATGGTTGGTGCTACCCAAAGTGCAGCACTTGGGGTATTACTGGTCTCCATCTGGTTGCCGCAGGCCAGTCAGCTGACCAAAATGAGCTGCGCCAGTCTGGCTGCTTTGCTGGGGATGACGTTGTTTTTATTTTTATTTCGGCGTCTACCTGCACACCGGCAACTAATGATTCCGCTAATCGGCATAATTTATGGCAGTATTATTGAAGCACTGGTGAATTTTATCGGCGTGGAAACCAATACCCTGCAATTGCTGGCGGTGTGGTTTGCCGGTGATTTTTCTGCAGTACTCGCCGGACGCTACGAATTGCTGTGGATTACCGGCCTAATGACATTAGTTATTTATTTTCTGGCTGACCGGCTTACCATTGCCGGACTGGGACAGAATATCAGTACCAGCCTCGGTATCAACTATGCACAAATGATGTGGATTTCCCTGATTACCGTAGCCATGATTACTGCCATTGTCGTGGTAACAGTCGGACAGATTCCTTTTATCGGGCTGGTAGTGCCTAATATTATTTCCCGGCTGGCAGGTGACCGTTTACGTCAGAATCTGCCCGCAGTTGCACTCCTGGGTGCCAACGCTCTGCTGATCTGTGACATTATCGGCCGCACTATCGACCCGCCTTATGAAATACCGGTGTCTCTGATTTTCGGTATCGTCGGAACCGTGATTTTCCTGTATTTGCTGTTTAGAAAGCCTTCTGTACATGCAGTTTAATTCCACTATGCCGTCACATCGCTCCGGTGCACGTTTTTTCGGTGTGCTCGGTATTCTGTTAATTATTGCCAGTATTCTGTTTATGACATATGGCGTTAAAGGAAGCTGGGATTTTGTACTGCAGCTGCGCGGTAAAAAGCTGCTGATGCTGCTTACTGTTGCCTACGCAGTTGGTGTATCCACTTTACTTTTCCAGACTCTGACCCATAACCCTATTCTTACACCGGGATTACTTGGCTACGATTCGCTTTATCTGTTGCTGCAAACCATTACTTTGTTTGTATTCGGTGCAGTAGGATTCACCAGTATGAGTGTGCTGAGTAAATTTGTTATCGAAGCACCAATAATGATGGTTGCCTCGCTCCTGCTGTTTCGCACTTTAACCCGGAACAGTAACGGTGACTTGGCCCGACTGATACTTACCGGTATGATTTTCGGAGTCATGTTTCGCAGTTTCAATAGTCTGCTGCAACGCCTGATTGACCCTACTCTGTTTACGGTTGCTCAAACCAGCTATTTTGCCCAGTTTACCTCCGTGAATATCACCATGTTGATTATCGGCATGAGTATCATGCTGTTCAGTACAGTCTGGATCTGGCGGATGCGCTATCAGCTCGATGTTCTTATGCTCGGACGTAATGCCTCTATTGCACTGGGTATTAACTATGTACGGCTGAGCCACAGCATTTTGTTATGGATTGCTCTGCTGGTTTCGGTCTCCACTGCACTGGTCGGTCCGGTCAGTTTTTTCGGTTTACTGATATGTGCACTGGTTAATACCTGCGCCCCCGATATGAAACATCAACTGCGGCTGCCGGCAGCATTTCTGGTTGCGGCACTGGTACTGGTCAGCGGCCAGCTGATATTTGAGCAGCTGCTTGGGATGCAGGGCGTACTGAGTGCCGTTATTGAATTTTGCGGCGGCATTGTGTTTCTGTGGCTGGTATTAAAACGCAAACGCTAAGCTGTAACAGTAGCTTTTTTATCATCACCATTTTTTGCACCGATTTAACCTGACAGCATTATGATTACCATAAAAAATGTTAACCACCACATCAACGGTACACCCATTCTCCGCGATATTAATCTTGATATTCCGGATAAAAGCATTACTGCGCTGATTGGGCCCAATGGTGCAGGTAAATCTACATTGTTCTCTCTGATTGCCCGTCTGCAACCTTTACAGGAAGGCAATATCCATATTGATGAACTTGAAGTCAGCCACAGCAAATCAACTGCTATAGCCAAAAAACTGGCTATATTGTCGCAAGAGAACAACATACAGAGCCGTATTACCGTACGTGACTTATTACTGTTTGGCCGCTATCCGCATAATCAAGGACGCATCACAGCAGAAGACCAGCAAATTGTTGATCAGGCTTTACAGCGCTTTGAGCTGGAACCATTGCAACAGCGTTATCTTAGTGCACTTTCCGGCGGACAGCGCCAGCGCGCACTGGTAGCCATGACTTTCTGCCAGCAAACCAAACATGTTATTCTTGATGAACCGCTTAACAATCTGGATATGTATCATGCACGTGAGCTGATGCGTTTATTACACCAGCTTACCGGCGAACAGGGTCTGGCTACCATTATGGTGGTTCACGACATCAACATGGCAGCAGCCTATGCTGACCATATTGTTGCTCTTAAAGACGGGCAGATTGTTATGCAAGGTACACCAGAAGATATTATTACTGTAGACCATATTCAAACCATATTTAATCTGGATACAGAAGTTGTCAGCCATAAAGGGAAACCTCTTGTTATCCATCACTTCTAGCAGGCTATATTATGCAAAACAATAATACCCCTAGTTCACGCAAAATGACGGGGCTGATTACTGCCATGATTGCTTTGTTTGTCGTACTGGCTGCATGGTTTATCTGGTTGTTTTTGGGAGATGATGCTGCCGTACGGATGTCAATGGCACGGATTATGCTCATTTTTATGGGGCTGGTGTGTACTTTTCTGTTTGGCGTATTTATTATGATTGGCGCGAAAATCTGGCGCCGGCAACACCCGCATCACTAGAAACGCATAGATTCAAGGCCAAAAGCCAAACTGAAAGTTATGCTAATCCGCATAACTTAGTACCAGCGTGTTTATTAAAATAATTTTTCTGCTGCTTTCCAGCTCAGACTTAATAATTATTCCGCATAGCAATTAAAAAATCTGTATTCTTATTATCTGGTTATTCATTTAAATCTTTGTTTATCTGATTCTGAGATATAAATCTGCCATGGAATGCCTGTAAAAAAGCAGTTTTGGCAGATTTGGTATAATACACATACTACTAATTTTCCGGCAATCTCTGTGCCATGTATGTATACGAACTTAACCAAATTCTGAGTAAAGACCGCTATTACCTGTATCGAGCCTGTAAAAATCCTGCCCGTTTCGGTGGCGAGGAAAAAGTAAACAGCCGTTACCAGCGCTCTCATCAGACTTATCTGCAACGTCTGGCCGGACTGCCTGTACCCGAATATGATAACACTTTGCCCGTGCATGAAAGACGCGAAGAAATCAAGCAGGCAATCAGTCAGCATCAGGTCGTTATCGTTTGTGGTGAAACCGGTTCCGGTAAAACCACCCAGTTACCGAAAATCTGTCTTGAGCTTGGCCGTGGTGTAGCCGGACTGATCGGTCACACTCAGCCAAGGCGGCTGGCCGCACGCTCAGTAGCTGAACGAATTGCTGAAGAACTGCATAGCCGGATCGGACAGCATGTTGGCTATAAAGTGCGTTTCAATGATAAAACCGCGCCGGAAAGCTACATCAAGCTGATGACTGACGGCATTTTGCTGGCAGAAAGCCAGACCGACCGCTTTCTCAGTGCTTACGATACCATCATCATTGATGAAGCGCATGAACGCAGCCTGAACATTGATTTCCTGCTTGGTTATCTCAAACAACTGCTGCCACGGCGCCCGGACCTGAAAGTCATCATTACCTCAGCTACGATTGATGCCGAACGTTTTAGTAAACATTTCACACAAAACGGTGTAGCAGCACCGGTGATTGAAGTATCCGGACGTACCTATCCGGTAGAAGTACGTTACCGTCCGCTGCACACCACAGATGCAGACGAAGCTGAAATAGAAATCAATGATGCCATCGTCGATGCCGCAGATGAGCTGGCACGAGAAGGTGAAGGTGATATCCTGATTTTTCTGCCGGGTGAAAGAGAAATTCGCGAAGCAGCACATGCATTACAGCAATCACCTTTGCGTCGCAATGATGAGATTCTGCCTCTATTTGCACGCCTGTCAGCAGCCGAACAGCATAAAATCTTTCATCCCAATGGTCGTCAGCGGCGTATCGTACTGGCTACCAATGTTGCCGAAACCTCACTCACCGTACCCGGTATCCGCTATGTTATCGATACCGGACTGGCACGGGTAAAGCGCTATTCAGCCCGGGCTAAAGTCGAACAACTGCATATCGAACCTATCAGTCAGGCTGCGGCTCATCAGCGCGCCGGCCGTTGCGGTCGCGTTGCCGCCGGTATCTGTATACGCCTCTACAGCGAGCAGGATTTTAATCAGCGCCCTGCCTTTACAGATCCGGAAATTATCCGCAGTAATCTGGCGGCTGTAATCCTGCGCATGATCAGCCTGAAACTCGGCGATGTTAATGCATTCCCCTTTCTCGAAGCACCTGACCAGCGCTATATCAATGACGGCTATCAGGTATTGCTCGAACTGGGCGCAGTAAATGAACATAATCAGCTAAGCAAACTTGGTGAGCAAATGGCACGTCTGCCGGTAGACCCGCGTATCAGCCGCATGCTGCTGGCAGGGAAACGCTTGCAGTGCGTAGCCGAAATGCTGGTTATCGTGGCTGCGCTCTCGATTCAGGATCCGCGCGAACGACCACTGGAAGCTCGCGAAGCTGCTGCCAAAGCACATGAACGTTTTAACGATAAGCAGTCGGATTTTCTCGCCTATCTGAATATCTGGGATTCTTATCAGCGCGAACGTGACAAAGGGTTATCCAATCGTCAGATGGTGCAGTGGTGTCATCAATATTTCCTTTCTCATCTGCGTATGCGCGAATGGCGCGAGCTACATCACCAGCTGACACAAATTGCCATAGATATGGAACTTACCGATAAGGCGGGTGCTTACCGGCAATTACCGGACAATCATCCCCAGCCAGCCATAACTGACAATAGTGATCAGGATTTATCCGCAAAACTCAAACAGCAGCAAATCGTCCGCCGGCAGCAGCGTCAGCAACGGCAACAGGTAAAAGAAGCCAGCTACGAACAAATTCACCGAGCTCTGCTGACCGGACTAATAGCCAATGTCGGACTGAAAAGCCCCGAAGGCCACGACTATACCGGTGCGCGAGGAATTCATTTTCACCTTTTTCCGGCATCCGCTCTGTTTAAAAGTAAGCCTAAATGGATTATTGCTGCTGAGCTAACCGAAACCTCACGACTATATGCCCGTGATGTCGGCAAGATTGAACCGGAATGGATTGAAAGCGAAGTACCTCATCTTCTGCGCTATCATTATTTTGAACCCCACTGGGAACAGAAACGCGGTGAAGTGGTGGCCAGTGAACGCATTACTCTTTATGGTCTCACTGTTTTGCCCCGCCGCCCGGTCGCCTATGGGCGCATCAATGCCAAAGAAGCACGCGAAATCTTTATTCGCAGTGCACTGGTAGCGCAGGAATGCGATCTTAAAGCAGCTTTTTTCCGGCATAACCATCAACTGATCGAAGAAATCACCGAACTGGAGCATAAATCACGCCGGCAAGATGTACTGGTAGATGAAGAAGCTCTGTTCAGTTTCTACGACCAGCGTCTGCCGGCAAATATAGAAAACAAAGGCCGTATTCTGCCGCTGGCCGATATCCGTACCTTTGAAATGTGGCGTAAACAGGCTGAGGCAGAAAATCCGAAACTATTGTATCTGAGCCGTGACGACCTGATGCAACATGCAGCCAGTAATGTTACTGAAAGCCAGTTTCCGGAATATCTTGATACTAAAGATGGTCGCTGTGCGCTCAGCTACCGTTTCGAACCCCATCATCCGTTTGACGGTGTCACTATAGCTGTGCCTCTGCCACTGCTTAACCGCATCAATGCATCCAGACTGGAATGGCTGGTTCCCGGCATGATTCGAGAAAAGCTGCAGTTACTGATAAAAGCTTTACCCAAACAAATTCGCCGTATCTGCGTGCCTGTTCCTGATTTCATCACTACATTTCTCAGCAGTCATCCTGATAACAATGCGCCTTTACTGCCTCAGCTGGCACATGCCATAGCCCGTCAGGCCGGAGACATGCGTCTGCTTAACCAGATAGACGTCGAACACTGGCAAACCCAGCAACTGCCGGCACATTGTTATTTCAATATTCAGGTGATTGATGACAGCGGCACAGAACTGGCCAGCGGTCGTGATATTATCAGCCTGCAACAACAGCTCGGACAGGCGGCTGCAGTTACTTTCCGTGACAACAGCAATGAGTTTGAGCGAGATAACATTACCAGCTGGGATATAGGTAAACTACCGGAAAGCATCAAATTTGCCCGAGCTCAGCAACAGCTTACCGGCTATCTCGGCCTGCAACTGCAAAAAAACGGCAGTATTTCCCTTAGGCTGTTTGATACAGCGGCGGCTGCCGAACAGGCACACCGCAGCGGCGTACTTGCTCTGATGAGTCTGCAACTGAAAGAACAGGTTAAAGACCTGAATAAAGGTCTGCCCGACTTCACTCAAATCGCCATGCTGCTTAAACACCTGGGTACTGATACTTTGCGTGAAGACCTGACTCATGCCGTTCTGGATCGGGCGTTGATAGGTGAAGATGAACTTCCGCGTGATGAAAAAGCTTTTAAAGAACAGATAAAACGTGCCCGCAGCCGTTTACCGGCAGTTAAAGAAGCTGTTAATCAATATGCCCTACAAACAGCGCAGGCTTATACTGAAGTCAGCAGCCATCTGGGTAAACACCCGTTAACCCCGCTTCTGCGTGAGCATCTGAACAGTCTGGTTTATCCGGGTTTTGCCAGTGCTACACCATGGCAGCAGTGGCCGCGTCTGCCGATTTATCTGCAAGCCATGCTCAGGCGTATGGATAAATACGGCAGTAATCCGGCACGTGATAATGCACGGGAAAATGACATTCAGGAACTTACTGATACCTGGCAAAAAAAAGTACAGCAATACCGGCAACAAAATCAGCCGGTACCTGCTACCATTGCCGAATTCCGGTGGATGCTGGAAGAACTGCGCGTTTCTCTTTTTGCCCAGGAGCTAAAAACACCCTATCCGGTTTCAGCAAAACGTCTGAGCAAAGAATGGGATAAACGCACTGCTATTGTATAAACGTACTCAAAAAACAGCTCTGTTCAGAAAAACAGAGCTGTTATCCGGTTCCAACGGCAGTTATATGTCACAGATTTCTATTTCTCTTTTTCTGCTAACTCCTGGAAATCTTTATCAATATAACCGGGTAAACGAAATCTCACTTCAGCCGGGGGCAGCTCAATACCCATTTTCTGCGCCAGTAACTGCCCGTCAATATATTTATTCTCACAAACCGGTATTTTCAATTCACCGAGAAAAACCATCAGCTGTTCATAAGTCTGAAAACAGAGGGCACACCAGTATTCACTATCGGTCACCCTTTGTCTGAGCTGTGCTGGCATTTTTTTAACCTGTTGAAATTCTTCTTTCAACGCTCTCATCTGTCCTATAGCATCTGTATCCGCATGGTGGTTAGCATGCACCGAAAACGAAACCGGTTTAGATTTATTATGCTGCCCCTCTTTGCTCAAATCATGTTGTACAGATACTTTGACTTTTATTGTATTATCTTTTTCCATTAGCACATTCCCAGCGATAAATTTCCAACTCACATAGCGGAAAATACTCCAGAATTTTGCGGTAATCCTCCGGATAAAGCTCTTTAACAGGTAATAAAAAACGTAAATCCAGACTATCAAAAGAGCAGCCAAACACCCTGTAATCACTTCCCAGCCTGATGTTATGCTGCTTAAAACAGCGGAGCAAATCCCCTTTTTTCCAGTCCCATACCGGATAATACTGACACTGACTTTTCACAATCGATCCGTGTCTCTGCATACTCAGGCGCTGTTTGGAACTGTGTTCCACTCTGGTACCATTCGCTACCGGTGTGTTATGCGGTAAATTAAATTTTCTGCACATCATCCGGCGGATATCGGTAAAATCAAAATCCTCTAATTTTGCCTTATCAATCACAGCTACATTAGCCGGAGGCTGAAAAACATGTGCCCTGAGCATCTGATACAGTGCAGGATGCGGCAAACGGGTAATTGTGAAATCAAACTGACGCTCATACAAATCGAGCTGTTCTTCTACAAATTCCAGCTCGGGTACAAGATACAAATAATAGGGATAAATCTCTGTAAAGCTATCTCTGATTGCCAGATAAGCAGCAACAGCATTTTTGCCCGTACTAAACGCCAGAATACTTTGGCTGTAATCACGGGCCACTTTCTGAATCGTTCTGGTTCCAGACAAAATAGCCATATGCAAAATTCCACAAAACCAACGATGTTTAATTCAAACAGTATAACTATTTTAAATATAAATGCCTAATCTGTCATAATTTAATCATAACCCCCAATTAACAACAAAATAGTCATACATGCACTGAAACGGGAATACATATTGTTATAAACCGCATTTAGTAGTTTTTATAACCAATAAACAACAATCTGTAGCAATCAGGATATACAGTATTTCAGCTAAAATTATTTTACTTCTCAAAATTCATTATGAACTCGTATCGACGTCTGCTTGGTTACTGGATCATCAAGTCATACAAATAAAATCACATCTATATTTATTAATACATTACTAATTTTATTAATTCTATTTCACATAGTCAGTTACAAAAATAGGATAAGAAAAAATTATTTTAAACATATCAAAGCTATATTTAATTTACAGGTTAAATAAAGAAAATATTTGTAGACAAAAATTAATTTGATTGTTACCATTAACACCTGAATATCTAAGCTATTTATTTCCCTGACCCAGCCATTTTATCTATAAGCTTCTCTCCTACATTCGGCTTATAAATTTTAATGGCGGGTTCTTTTTTTATAACTACAACACTTATAATTTGAACTGAGCATTCGTCTTGACTATCAGATCAGCCTGTCTTTTTTATAAACAGAAAGTTGTTGTACCGCAAACAAAGTGTTTTAAAACAGACTCTCTGTCGTTTTTTGCACATTTAGTCATAGAAACTTGTTATTTGCCTGTTTAATATATGTATTACAATTTTCGAAACAGGCATTAAATTCATCTTTACTGGCAAAATCCTTGCTGTCTAAATATATTAAACGTTTATATGGTCTGAAAGAATTTTTTCTTTTTAAATACAAATAGATTCTATTGTGAAATTTAATGACTGAATAAAAATTCTGCCACTCAAAGCATGTCTTATTTCCTTTTTTTTCTTTAGTCAGACACTCTGAAGTAATTTCTATAATATATTTGCCAAATCCTCTTGCCTTTTCAAATTCATCCTTAATTTTATATATCAGATAGAAAAGAGAGGCAATATTCAGGATTATCAGAGGATTTGTTATTCTATTTATATATAAATTATAAGCATCAATTCCGATTACTATAATCAATACTTGAAGTATTTTAAAGACTTTAGTTTTTATTTTAATAATCATATGATCGATCCGGTAAAAAATAAATCTATATATACTATTTCTCTACGAAAAAGATAGACTTTCTCACAATGCCTGTTTTTTCTTTTTTAGCAATTACATTATACACTTATTCATTAACTTAACATTGTTAATAAAATATGAATTTATAAAGCATACCATCTGATTAAAATGTTGATTTGCATAAAAAAACAGAATTTCAATTAATCTGAAATTCTGTTCATTATCTTCTCTATACTGACTATAATCAGAAAGTAACTTTTAAATTTGCCATTCCTGAATTACTGTGCCAGTGGCTACCATTTTCATACTGATACTGAATACCGGCTTTCAGATTACGCCTGATCTGTACATTTCCGCCTACAGCAGTATTCCAGCGTGTTTTTGCTGGAGCCCATTTACCGGAACGTTCATTTCCGTGTATTCCGGCAAAACCTCCGCGCATTGCATATTCTCTGTCGCGAAAATCATGTTCAACACCCAGCAGTCCAAAAATATCAAACACAGTATCCCTTATACCAAAACGATATTGAGTAAGAATACTGGCCGAACCGGCTACAACGCCTTTATTAAGCTTTCGGGCATATAAACCATAGCCGTTTGCCCCGTCTTCGCTAAAATGATTCTGTTGCAAATAATCATATCTCAGACCTAGCTGCGGTGTCAGAATCAATTGATTCAGATAAAATGCTTTACCTCCTTTAAAAGCCAGTTGCCATACGTTACCTTTGGCTTTTGCTCCCGTGGCTGCTGCCGACTCACCCAGCCATATTTGCCGGTTGACATCATTGGAAAAACGGTTATATCCAAAGCTGCCGGATATATAGGCACCGTTCCACCGGTTCGGCGCATAAAATGAACCTACTGTTAAACCATTGGTTTTAATATCAGCATTGCCATATTGTTCATTCCAGCCGGTATTTTGAAAAGTATAGGCCATCGCTGCAGATAATCCGTTACCAAATTTTTTACTGATACCGAATATACCGCTATTAGTATTCTGTTTTCCTCTGACAACAGTGGGATTCCAGCGATTCTGTGAATGATTAAATTCCATAATCACATTAACCTCATCAGAATTATTCTGAATTGATGACATAAAGTCACTATTCAGTTTTCCTAATGTCAGAGTGCTGACCATATTTGCGTTACTGTAAACCGCACCGGATAAAGAATATAACGAACGTCTTAAACTCTGAGCAGACTGTACATTCTGAATTCTGGTCGCACCATCGAATAATTCTTTATCCTGTTCACTGTATTGATTCGCTGCGGATATACCGTCCAGCTGGCTGAAAGCCGTATCCACAGCTCTGGCAGCGGACTCTATTGCCGGATCGGCAATACTGCGGGTTAACAGACCATTATTCATAACAGCTTTTTGTGCAGAAATGCGGGTAATATCAAAATCTACATTATTGTCATCGTAAACCGTTTTACCATCTAGCAGAATTCCGCCGGAAAATTCAGTTGAGTCAAATTCACCGAAGCGTTTTTGTGCATTAATAACAGCTACTTTTATCCCTGTCTGTGGCACAAAACCGGCTTTAAGCGCATCGAAATATAATCTGCCGGCCAGGCTGGCAGTACCATTGACAGTAGTTCGGCTGCCAAGGCTGGTCTGAAAAGTACCCTCTGCCGTCTGGTTAAAACTACCATTAACAGTGGCATCCCGACTAATAAAAGTTCCTGCATTATCTACTGAACCAGTAAAGCCTTTAACCAGATAAGCAGCATCTTTACCAATTTGCGTTGCAGACTGGCTACTGCCATTCACAGCCAGCATACCGGAATTAATCTGCGTTTTACCCTGATAAGTATGATTACCCTGTAATATCAGTGTTCCGGTACCTTCTTTGATTAGCCCGCCTTGCCCGCTGATATCATTACTGAATACATAGCTGCCGTCAGTTACATTTGCTGAGAAATCACCGAAGGCAAATTGTGCCGGTCCGTTAACCGCCTTACCAATATTTAGTAATCCCCAGCCATATACCGAATCTACACCTTTAGCACCCAGGTCAGTGGCCGTCGTCAGTAGTGTGGTTCGTAAATTATTATTGGTCATCCAGGGATATTTTTGTTTAACCAGTGCCGCAGCGGCAGCAACCTGCGGAGCAGAAAATGAAGTTCCCGTGACACTGGTTAGTGGCAATGCATTAATATCATCGCCGGGCTTTGCGTACAAATTAGCAATCTCATACTGATAATAAGCCACCATACACCAATTTTTAGCATCGCCGCATCTGTTAGAAAATTTTTCAATTGTATTATCGCTATCTACACCAGCAACAACAATCCAGCCTTTCTGCAATTCAGGTTCAATTAAAGGAAATAACGATTCAATACTGGGCTGACTTTGCCCGTCATTGGCAGCTGCCCAGATAAACAGCATATCATCCTGAACCAGTGAAACAAAACGACCGATATAAGATGCAGATTTATCAGCAGGATTATCTGCATTTAAATAAGCTTTAGCTATATTAGTATACCATTGCTTATTACTGTAATAATTAGCGCCGTAACTGTTATTGACGATTTTCACACCAGCTTTATCAAGCGCGTAAAACGCATTTATGGTAGCCAGTAAATTGATTAAACCCGGCCCGCGGCTATCTGTTGCACTGGCTGAATAAATTTGCACCTCCGGAGCAATTCCAATTTTTTTACCTCTGACATCTTTACCGGCGATATTTAAAGCTACCGCATCACCATGCGGGAAAACTTTACCATTATAAGGTGTCCCGAACTGTCCCAGATCAACAACATTGTCAGGTAAAGCCGGATGATTAACATCGATTGGCAAATCAACAATACCGACCTTCACCCCCTTACCATCCAGCCCCTGATCTCGCGCATCTTTCAGATTTAGTAGGTTAGCCTGTGCATTATCCTCACCGTATTCACTGCGGGGATACTGGTTTTTACTCAACGGAACTTTTATTGCTGATTCGGAACTATCCATTCTCGAAGGATTGGATGAAGGAACGGGAATATTATCAGCCGGATCTACCGGAGTGGGATCTACCGGAGTCGGGTCTACCGGAGTCGGGTCTACCGGAGTCGGGTCTACCGGATCATGTTTGTCTGGATCTGGTTTGTCTGGATCTGGTTTGTCTGGATCTGGTTGAACCGGAGGAGGATTAACTGGCTCCGGAGTAATTTCTTCGTCATTCGGTATTTCTCCTGTACCGGGATTGTTTCCGCCCGGTTTACCACCAGTTTCGGTGGAATCAGAATGAACACCGCCACCGTTGCCACTACCACCGCCACCACCACATGCCGTTAAAGCAAATGAAACAGCAATCACTATTGATTTAAGCATTAAAGCTGAATGTTTCATACTGGCTGTTCCTTTATCTTAATTTGAAAAATAAATATAAAAATTTAAATTTCATTTCTATTAATATTTCTTGATAACCTTAATGAACATTGATTTGCTTATTCAGTTCGGGTTTAGCATTCAGGCATGATACATGGCCTAAATTACTGATTTACTTGTCTATATATTTATTAACCAAATAAGATTATTTTTATCTATTTTAATATTCCGTACTATTATGTATTTAATTCCAGATTGGTAAATTATAAATAAATATACCAAATAAATAATTTATAGCTTTATTTACAATATTGATTTCAACCGGCGAAATACTGGCTCTAAAAGGCATTAAAGCAGTATCTCATTAAAAATAAATAAATTTTTTACGCATAAAGAATAATTTTTTTTAGATTTTTTACTCATATAACATAAATATATGCTTTAGAAATTAATTATATTTGACTTGATATATTAAATATTTAGAAGAAAACATTTAAATAAACAATATGCGATTAAATTCAGCTAATTATTACTTATATTAAAAATACTTTCATAGACAACAACTTATACAATCAGTTACCGTTATAAAAGGAACACAAGGCAACAAACCGTAACTTGTTTAGATAAATAAGGAGATAAGCATGAACAAACGCAAACCGCTAAAAAGAGATATTAAATTCAGCACAACTGAAGAATTAAGGGAAAATGCACGCAAAAATTATGAAGACGGGCCGGTTACTTCTACGTATGAGCTGGATGTAGAACGGGTAATCGAACTGCTTAATATAGCTTTGGCTTCAGAATGGGTATGTGTACTGCGTTATCTGCGGCATTACTATATGGCAACCGGTCTGTTTATGGATGCAGTTAAAGAAGAATTTATGGAACATGCAGAGCAGGAACAAAAACACGCAGCTATGCTGGCTGAACGTATCACCCAGCTTGGCGGTGAGCCGGATTTGAATCCGGATGTGTTTATTCAGCGCTCACCGACAGAATATATTGAGGGAGAAACTTTACGGGATATGGTAGAGTCAGATTTGATTGCAGAACGTATTGTGATTGATCTCTACCGGCAGACCATTATGTATGTCAGCGATTATGACACCACCACCAAACGCATGCTCGAACATATTCTTGCCGAAGAAGAAGATCATGCAGACGAATTATCCGACATGATGGAAGGCTTGGATGGCAAACCCGTTTCGAAAAAAATAATTTAGTGATTTAACATAAAAATCCGTAGTTAGTCTGCGGATTTTTTCAGAGTGTTCTGCCTCAGAAGTGTATGTTTGAACTTGATATTTATTATTATTTCAAACTACCTATTATTCCATAATTCTATTTGTCTTTATAGCGATAAATCGCTCAAATTTGAGGCAGATTAATAATCCGACAAACCTTTTAAAGAAAATACTCAGGTAAATTGTAGTGTGAATCTCTTTGCACTACAATCATATTAAGAGGTTTCCAGAAAATATCTGGATTATTTTTCAATGGTTTATGGAGTAAACAATATGAAAGCAATGGTGTACTACGGAGCAGGTGACATTCGTTTTGAAGAACGGGCTAAACCAGTTATTATCGAACCAACTGATGCAATCATTCGTTTAACCAGAACGACCATTTGCGGTACCGATCTGGGTATTTGGAAAGGAAAAAATCCAGAAATTGAACAAACCTCCATTCAAAAAGACGGTCAATTTAACGGCCGCATTCTCGGGCATGAAGGGATTGGTATTATTGAAGAAACAGGAAGTGCGGTTAAAAACTTTAAAAAAGGCGATAAAGTCATTATTTCCTGTGTCAGCCGCTGCGGTACTTGTGAAAACTGTCAGAAACAGCTTTATGCACATTGCCAGAGTGGTGGCGGCTGGATTATGGGCTACATGATTGATGGTACTCAGGCTGAATACGTACGTACTCCCTTTGCAGATAATTCACTTTACCGATTACCGGCAAATTTAAATGAAGATGTGGCCGTTTTGTTGTCAGATGCCTTACCTACTGCACATGAAATTGGCGTGCAATATGGTGATGTTAAACCCGGTGATACCGTAGCCATTGTCGGTGCCGGCCCGGTAGGAATGAGTTGTTTATTGACCGCACAACTATATTCTCCCTCCCAGATTATCATGATTGATATGGATGATAACCGCCTGCATATGGCAAAAGAGCTGGGTGCCACGCAAATCATTAATTCTGCCAGTGAAGACGCGGTGGCGCGTGTTCTGGAATACACCGGCGGCCGCGGAGTAGACTGCGCTATGGAAGCTGTCGGGCTTGAAGCCACATGGAATATTTGTCAGCGTGTGGTAAAAGAAGGGGGACACTTAGCTAACGTAGGTGTACATGGGCAATCAGTCAACTTTGAGCTGGAAAAACTCTGGATTAAAAATCTTACCATTACCACAGGTCTGGTTAATGCCAACACTACCGGCATGTTGCTGAAAACCTGTTGCTCAGGCAAACTGCCGATGGAAAAGCTGGCTACTCACCATTTCCACTTTAATGAACTGGAAAAAGCTTATGATGTCTTTAAGCATGCTGCAGATGAAAAAGCCATGAAAGTTATTATTGATTATTGAATACTGCGGAGCAGATAAAAGCTTTAATTAAATCTGCCCTACTAAATAAAGCAGCCATTAAGGCTGCTTTATTGATTACTGTCTGTTTACAAAATAATTATCCCTGAACAGCTATAGACAATTTACTGATTAAATCCGCTGAAAAATCGAACATTCAGCAATTGTGTTATTTGTCCGGTCAGCCTCAGAATTTAAAATATAAGTTTATTCCTCTTCATCCTCATCTTCCTGCACACTGACACTGTGTTCAATCAGACTGGGTACAACAAATGAGCTGGCCAGAGCATTTTTATCATCGGAAAGACGTTGCAGATAAGCTTCATCAACATCACCCGTAATATAACGGCCGTCAAAGCAGGAACTGTCAAACCCTTCAATTTGCGGATTCAGCTTTAAAACGACATCTTTCAAATCAGCCAGATCCTGAAATACAACGCCGTCGGCACCAATTTCTGCAGCCACCTGCTCTGCATTACGCCGGTATGAAATCAATTCTTCCCGGGTTGGCATATCGATACCATAAACATTCGGAAACAATACAGCTGGCGCGGCGGAAGCAAAGTAAACTTTTATCGCTCCTGCCTCACGCACCATATCCACAATTTCCCGGCTGGTTGTCCCGCGTACAATAGAATCATCTACCAGTAGAACTTTTTTACCGCTAAACTCATAATTCATCGGATTAAGCTTTTGCCGCACAGATTTTTTACGCACAGACTGTCCGGGCATAATAAATGTCCGACCGATATAACGATTTTTAAATAATCCTTCCCGGTAAGGCTTATTCAGATGCAGAGCCAGTTCCATAGCACTGGGACGGCTGGTGTCGGGTACAGGCATAATTACATCAATGTCTGCTAAATCCAGTGTCCGTTTTACCTTTTCTGCCAGTGTTACGCCCATATTCAGGCGAGCCTGATATACCGATACTCCATCAATAACTGAGTCTGGACGGGCAAAGTATACATATTCAAACAGACAGGGCATCAGATGTGATTCCTGTGCGCACTGCTGTGAAAATAGCTGACCTTCATTACTGATAAATATAGCTTCACCGGGTGCCACATCCCGTACCAGCTCATAATCCAGACTTGGAAACACTACTGATTCAGAAGCAACGACATAATCTGTATGACCGTTCTCTTCCCTTTTACCCAGACATAGAGGCCGGATACCGAGCGGATCCCGAAAAGCCAGTAAACCATAGCCGGCAATCAATGCCACCACACCATACGCACCATGTACCCGTTTATGCAATGCGGCCACAGCAGCAAAAATATCCGATAAAGCCAGCGCAGTACGATTACCTACCTGATTTTCCAGCTCTCGTGCCAGTACATTAAGTAGCACTTCAGAATCAGAGCGGGTATTTACATGGCGTAATTCAGTAAAACAGACATTTTTAAATAACTCCCCGGTATTGGTCAGATTACCATTATGTGCCAGCACAATTCCGAAAGGGGAATTTACATAAAAGGGTTGCGCTTCAGCACTGCAATTGGCATTTCCGGCTGTCGGGTAACGGACATGAGCAATGCCAACATTACCTATCAGTTCACGCATATTACGGGTACGGAATACATCACGTACCATACCGCGACCTTTATGCATGTGAAACATAGTACCCTCAGCGGTAACAATTCCGGCAGCATCCTGTCCACGATGTTGCAGCATCTGTAAACCATCATACAAAAGCTGATTTACTGGTTCATGTGCCACAATACCCAATACACCACACATTACTTTCTCCATTCAAGACAAATAAATACGCGCGTTTTTTGTTATTAAAAACGCGCGTTGTATTTGGTTACTTATGTTCATGCTGTTATACCGATGGTGAATTCAGTTTATCAGCAAGAAAAGACGGCAGATAAGGCACCGCCACCATCGCCAGCCTTTCAAACATCCCTGCTGAAAATGAATCCCGCCACACAGGGGATTTCGGCAAATCAGTAAAAGAACATATCAACACCACCAAAGTAACAATAATAATTCCTTTAATCGCACCAAAACAGGCACCCAGCATACGGTTAACTCCGCCAAGCCCAATCGATTTCAATGCCGAAGTTATCAGTGTACGCATCAGACGCTGAATAATCCATAACACACCGAATACCACTATAAATGACAATGAAACAGCCAGTGCCCGTGGCTGCATGGTGGTAAAAGCCATATCAGCCACAGGAGCTGCCAGCAGCCTGGCTCCGACAAATGCCACTACCCAGCACAATAGTGAAGCTATTTCGCCTACCAGTCCGCGCATCATAGCAACCAGAGTTGTTAACAATATCAGGCCAAGAGCCAGCACATCAAAAAGGGTCATGCAATACCAACTTCCTATAAACCAATTACCAGTCCGTCCAGACCTGCAGCATGCACTTTATCCAGATTTTGCAAAGCCTGACTGCGATTATTATAAACCTGGCTGCGTACCCGATACAGTGTGCCTTTACTAGTCTGCCGGCTGCTTATACTCGTGGTCACACCAACAGCCGCCAGCCTTTGCTGTACCAGACTTGCCTGTGCTTCAGTGGTATAAGCGCCAATCTGAATGACTGTGCGCTCCACAGGCGGTTTGTTACTGCTACTAGTAGCACTGCTCCGATTCTGACCAGAAGCAGAATTTTTAGACATTGTACCGGCAGCTTTATTTTCCAATATCTGCTGCGGTGTCAGTTTACCGCCTGTTGGATTATTTGCCGGTTTTGCTGGCGCTGCTGGTTTTACAGATGTCGGTGTTTTATTAGCTGGTTTGGCTACTACAGCATCTGTTTTAGAATGGCTCCCAGTTGCAGTGCTCACTGGAACCGGCGTATTTTTTTCAATTTTTTTACTTTCAGCAGCCTCTTTATTTATCACCTTATTTTCAGCCGGAGTTCTTGATGACTGTAAAGATGGTCTGGTATGGACTGAATCTGTATTATTCTGCTGAGTGCCTGTCTGCACAGGACCGGGAGTTTTTACCGGTATGTCACTTGGTTTAGCCGGAATATCTGTATTCACAGCAGGTCTGGATACTGGTTGATGTTCAGTTCTTCCTGACGCGTGATCTGAGTTAATAGGAGTACTACCTGCAGATGCAGTTGTTCCGTGTACCGGTTCCAGTACGATCGCTGAAGCCGATTGTACCTGAGCGGTAACACTAACCTGAGAAGCCATAGCTGTGGTACCTGACGCTGCATTTGCTGATGAAGCAGTTCTGACATCAAGCTGCGGTGCAGATACAGGCTGAGGAGTGCGACGGCTCAGCATAATAACCAGCAATATAGCAGCAATGACCACCATAATTAATGCACCTACTAAACGGCGCCTGTTGCGCCGTTTCAGCTGTTCATAATTTTCCTGCGCATTCATTAATCACTAACTCCTCTGTCCTTATTGTTTCTATTTTCAGAATTTACCGAGAAGATAAATCTATTATTTCTGCTACCGTGTGAAACGAACCAAATACAACAATTCTATCATTCTCACCTGCCTCTGATAAAGCAGCTTGATAAGCTTGCTTAACATCAGGATAAGCTGTCACAGCAGTAATATTATGCTGAATAAATTTTTGTTGTAAAGCCTGTTCAGTCATGCCGCGCGGCAAAGCAAGCGGAGCTATCAGCCAGCAGTCAAACTGGTCTTTAATAATTTCCAGAACTGCATCAATATCTTTATCAGCCAGCATACTAAATACAGCCATGCGTTTTTCTGCATAGGGTAAAGCAATCAAACTGCTGCGCAATGCCCGTGCTGCATGAGGGTTATGCCCCACATCCAGTACCGTAACCGGTCGTCCGGGCAACACCTGAAATCTTCCCGGATGGCGTACGCGCAACAAGCCACGCTTAATTGCGCCAATATCCAGAGGCAAACGTTCAGACAAGCATTCCAGTACAGTTAATGCACAAGCCGCGTTACTAAGCTGAAAATTACCGCGCAATACTGGTATCGGTAAAGCATGACGGGCATGCTCACCTGTATATAAACTACTTTCTTGTGGATGAAAACGATACGACCACTGCTGCATTTCCATCTTATGGCAATCAAAATCTCGGCCAAGCAAAAGTAAATCTGCCCCCACCTCTGCAGCATGCGATGACAGACTGTGTGGTACAGGAATCTGAACACAAATTACAGGCTTTCCAGAACGCATAATGCCTGCTTTTTCAAATGCTACTTTTTCTACTGTATCACCAAGAAATGCCTCATGATCTAAATCAACACTGGTAATCACCGCCACATCGGCATCAAATATATTGACAGCATCCAGCCGCCCGCCCAGCCCTACTTCCAGTATCATTACGTCTACCTGCTGGCGTATAAATACATCTACGGCAGCCAGCGTATTAAACTCAAAATAGGTTAACGGTATCTCAGCCCGTGCTGTCTCTATATGCTCAAACGCACTGACAATCAAATCATCAGCAACAGCTTCACCATTAATCGCAATACGTTCATTAAAACGTAACAAATGCGGGCTGGTTAAGGTACCAACCCGATAACCAGCTTCATGATAAATCTGTGTCAGATAAGCGCACACCGAACCCTTACCATTGGTTCCGCCAACAACAATCAGCGGACATACCGGCTTTAAACCCATCCGGTCACGAACAGCATCTACCCTAGCCAACCCCATTTCAATTTCGCCGCCGACCACACCATTTTCCAGATGTTGCAGCCATGAGGACAAACCAGTTGCATGAAATTTTTCTGTCATTATCCTAATTCTTATCCTTCAGCCTGAGCCTGCGGATTACCTTATTCAATATTGATTGCCTCAAAACCGATTGTGTATTGTTTGGCTGACACCAGCGTACCCATACTTGTAATCTTCGCCATGCCTGCGCATCGGTCATATCCGGTAGCAAAAGTTGGTATACGCGGCCGCGCGAAGTTTGCCAGTGTAAAGCCATCATATTTGCTCTAATAACAATACCTCTGCAACACAGTTTAGCCGGTACAGCAGCTTTGCCCTGTGCAAATAGCAGTGAAGCCTGCCCCTGTGAGCTGATTTCAATTTTTTTGACTCTGCCTTGCCGCAAGCCATAACCTGCCCATAATGCAGATAATAACCATGCCAGCAGCCATACCAGACACAACCAGCCTGTGCTGTAGAACACAATAGCCACTAGTGTCAGTACATGCATAATCACCGCCAAATATAAAGCACATCGGGATGGCTTCAGCCGCACAACACATGCCATCATCAGATACTAAACCTGTTCTTCACCATATACCGGAGATATATGTATATCTGTATCTACCAGATCCAGTACCATATCATGTACTTCTACTGTAAAAAAATTCCAGAACTGATCAATATCCAATACCGGCCACAGCTTACGCTCAACTTCCCATGCAGACAGCTCTGCCTCAAAAATCAGATTAAAGCGTTCACCAATATAACCAATGACCTGTTCCGGGGTTTCAAATTCCGGTACCAGCAATGTAGTACAATTACTCTGGAGCTGTGACAAAGTTAACTCAGGCAAATCATCACTGGTACTTTTCAGCCAGTCGAGAAAAGCCTGAGCAGGTTTCAGCACAACAGCACTGCGATCAACAAAATACATGCCCTATCCTTACTAATATTACTGAATAACCATATTGTACTGTAAACGTTCTGCGATAGCGTATATTTACCACCCCGCAATTTTTAATTACCGTACAATCAGCTTATAGTGTCTACAGAGTTAACTGCCATGCCTCACACCATTCATCTAGCCCGGTTTCAGCAAATCCTTACGCCTGATGAAATCCTCACTGACAATCAGCTTATCGAACCGTTTTGTACCGACCAGCGCGGCCGTTATCATGGACAGGCTTTTGCAGTATTACAACCGCATACCGTTAGCGCTGTAGAGGAGATTATGCGCTATTGCCATCAGCAGCATATTCCTGTTACTCCGCAAGGCGGAAATACCGGCTTGTGCGGCGGCGCTACACCGCATGCTTCTGTTGCCAGTAAAGGAATTATCCTGTCGTTAAGTAAACTTAACCGCATGCGCAAACTCAATCTGGCTGACAACACCATTACCGTAGAAGCCGGCATGATACTCGCTGAAGTACAGAAAATCGCTCAAACTGCCAATCGCTATTTTCCCTTGAGTCTGGCCAGTGAAGGCTCCTGTCAGATAGGCGGAAATATTGCCTGTAATGCCGGCGGTCTGAATGTAGTGCGTTATGGCACAATGCGTGATCTGGTACTGGGTCTGGAATATGTCCTGTCCGATGGCGAACTGGTCAGTCACCTGTATCCACTGCATAAAAACACCAGTGGCTATGAAATGCGTCAACAAATCATTGGCAGTGAAGGCACACTGGCGATTATTACCGCAGCTACACTAAAACTGTTTGCTCCGCCGCAAAGTGTATTAACAGCTTGGATTGGCGTAGACAATATTCACGCTGCCACCAGTCTGTTAGCCGCACTGAAAAATCACTTTGCCGAGCGCCTGTCCAGCTTTGAACTGATCAGTCAGGCGGCTCTGAATTTGTCAGCCAGCTATAGTCAATTACGCGAACCAACTCATGCGAGCTGGCATATTCTGGTAGAACTGAGCGATAGCCTGCCGGCACAAAATTTAACCGATCCCTTAATCAGCATACTGGAACAAGGTAACTGGCTTAATACAGTTATTGCTCAGTCTGAAACAGAACGTCAGCATTTATGGAGCTTGCGTGAAAACATATCTGTTGCACAACGCAGTCTCGGAGCCAGTATCAAGCATGATATTGTCGTTCCGATTGAACATGTTGCTGACTTTGTCGAAAACTGCCAGCAACAACTGATTAAAACTTTTCCGCAAACCAAGACCATTTTATTCGGCCATCTCGGTGATGGCAGTCTGCATTACAACGTTTTTATTGCTGATATAATGAACAATGATGTTTATCAATATGAAGAAAACATCAATAAAGTCGTATATGAACAGGTATTAAACTACCATGGTAGTATAGCTGCCGAACATGGCATCGGTCAGTTAAAAAATCAGTGGCTGCCACGTGTTCGCAGTAATGCAGAAATCAAATGGATGCAGGCACAAAAGCATAACCTCGACCCTGAAGGTATCCTGAATCCCGGAAAAGTTTTACCTCTGCATACGTGATATAGTAAGCATTTTTAAATCAACTATGAATATGAGTGAAGTTACTCTGTATACCGACGGTGCCTGCAAAGGCAATCCCGGCGTGGGTGGCTGGGGGGCATTTTTACAATCCGGCAGCCACAGTAAAGAGCTTTTCGGCGGAGAGGCTAATACCACCAATAACCGCATGGAGCTCACAGCTGTAATTCAAGGACTTGCAGCATTAAAACGCCCGTGTATTGTTAACATCTACACAGATTCACAATATGTTAAAAACGGCATGCAGGAATGGATTCATAACTGGAAAGCACGCGGCTGGAAAACTGCCTCAAAACAGCCGGTAAAAAATGCTGAACTATGGCAGGCACTGGACAGCGAAGTAAGTAAGCATCAGGTGCACTGGCACTGGGTTAAAGGCCATGCCGGACATCCGGGAAATGAAAAAGCTGATGAACTGGCTAATCGCGGCGTAGAACTGGTTAAATAAAGCTTTAATTTCTTTATAAATTATTATCACTTACTCACTTCTCAGCTACCATAATAGTGCTATCATGCCTAGAAGCATATTGTTTGATAAGTTTTGTATCGGCTTAGAAAAATTTAAAACTCAGCCTAAGCCGGCAGATGTGGGCTCAAAGAAATTTTATGGAAAAAACAGATTAATTTAATTAAACCGTTTTTTTTATTTCATGCTAAAATATTCCAATATTATTGAAAACACAATAACACGATTGCAATGATTATTTATAATTAAGCTATAAATATATGTATAAAATACCTAATTTTTTACCTAAAATATAACTCAGTATCTAGTTGAATTTTTTAAAAATAAATCAAACTTCCATTTAAAATAATATATTAATTGAATTAAAAAATATATTCAGTGTACTTGTATTTAATACAGTTTTAATCTCATTTGAGAAATATAATGGTGTGTGCATGATTAATTTTAATTTACAATCATATTATAAGAACATAGGCGGACTTATTTTTGAATTCGCCATACCCCCTAATAAAAAAGCCGTCTACAGTACTACATCTAAATACCTGACAGAAGGTGCGTTCAGCTTTATTGAGGGCATTATATACGAGTATGTTCCTAAATACGGTGAATATGGGCATTGGGGAATCACCGAAGTTAATACAGAACAATGGCTACTTATAAAACCGGCACTATTAAGGCTTAAGACCAGGGTTGATCAAGCCCAGAATTTAAAAGAACTTAAAAGTGATTTATTTGATTTTCGTTTTGTCTGTATGCTAGAAGACGATTATTTAAAAGAAACGGCTCACAAGTTTTCTAAATCCAAGCCTTTGCTTTCTCAGATGATTATCGATTTTATAGCCTGGATTGATGTAACTATACAAAAGTATGGTTCATTCTATATTATAGGCATATAACTTTTTCATTTACTAAATCTATAAAGTTTTCAATTAAACTTGTAGCATTAATTTTTTATCCTATCTTTGGCAAGGTTTGTTTATCTTTTTGGAATATATGATATTCTAGGATGATTTACATTCCCGCTATTTATTCCGTCATGATGATAGCCTGCTTTATTGATCTATGCTTAGGACAGGATTTAACCAGACTAATTACTTAACATATGAAATTAAAATGATGACGTAACAAAAATAAATAACCTATTGATTTATTAATTGCTACCTTCATGCTGCTGTTCATATTATTTACAATTGAAATCCGTTGCTTTGATTAAACTGCTTAACTTTTTGCTGTTTTATGTACATAAACCTAATATCCGCCGTTTAACGCAGCGGTTAAAACATAAAACTATCATTATAACAGGCGCCAGTTATGGCATTGGTGAGTCGCTTTGTTATCTTTTAGCCGATATTGATTGCAACTTAATATTGGTTGCGCGCACAGTTGATAAACTGCGCGAATTAAAGCAACGGCTCACTATGAGCAAAGCTAAAGTTGACATTTATGCAGCTGATTTGCGTGACCAGGAACAACTTGATGGATTCATAAAATATATACAAAATTTACCTGTTGATATATTTATTAATAATGCCGGTAAATCGATTTGTCGCCCGGTCATGCAATCGTTAGATCGCCAGCATGATTTTGAACGAACCATAAAATTAAACTACCTGACTCCGGTACAATTATGCCTTGCACTTATCCCCAAATTACAGCAAAGTAAAGGACATATTATTAACGTTTCGGCTGTCAATGTGTTGTTTGCGCCAGCGGTGAATTGGTCAGCATATCAAGCCTCAAAAACGGCATTCGATCAATGGCTGCGTTCAGCAATGCCTGAATTACAAAACCGGCAAATCAAAGTATCGACAGCATATTTACCTTTAGTAAAAACAAGGATGATCGAGCCGACCAAAGCTTATCAGAACTTACCTGCATTACAGCCAAAGCAAGCTGCTACAATTATAAGTTATTTATTACAAACACAAAAACGCCAATATAAACCATGGTGGGCGATGATAGTGCAATTGGCCAGCGTCCTATTTAATGGCATCTGGTTTAAATTAAATTGTTATTACATTAAGAGAAAATGATGATAAAAACAATCAAAGCGCTATACACCATTAAACTTTTGACTTTTAAAGGAATTTTTTATTTATTAATGAGTTTTCGTTCGGTTGGAATGAATTTAATGGCATTGCTCTATGTACGTCAGAAGCTGAGCCCAGACCAAATCGCCATTAATGAAAATGACAATTGCATAAATTATCGTACACTTTATACGCAGTCACAGCATTTAGCCAAAAAATTAGCGGCGCATTGTGACATAAAACCGCATCAAAAAATAGCCATAATGGCAAGTAATCATACTATTATGATTCAAACTCTCTTTGCTATTGCCCGGCTAGGTGCAGATATTTACTTACTCAATACAGAACTATCAGCCAAGCAATTACAAAATATACAAGATGCGGTAAAATTTGATTGGATCATACATGATCCTCAAATTCCTATCTTAATTGATGTCAAATCATTACCAACAGATCATCCGGAGCAAATTTCCATTTACTCGCTCTTAAAGGATAAGATGCCACCCTATTCCGGCAATCTTAAAGTTACCCATTTTAATAAACTTACTGTGTTAACCAGTGGTACAACAGGACGTTTTAAAATGGCAGGACGCAATAGTAAAGCACAAAATTTTATCAGTCCTTTTTATCAATTGCTGATGAAATTAAACCTGAGCAAATATAACAGAATCTATATAGCAACACCGATTTACCATGGTTTTGGTATTGCAACATTGTGTATGTCGATACTATTAGGTGCCACTATATTTATCAATAAACGCTTTGATGCCGCCAAAGTTTGTCAACTTATTAACAAACATAACATTGAAGTTATCACCCTCGTTCCCTTAATGCTCAGTCGAATGATGAACTATTCTGTAACGCAGTTACGTAGTTTAAGATGCATCATCACCGGCGGCGCACCAATTGCTGTCACACTGGTTCAACGAACAATTAATCAACTTGGTAAAGTGTTATTTAACTTATATGGCACATCGGAAGCTGGAATATGCCTGATTGCAACGCCGGATGATTTGATCACTCACCCATCAACTCTAGGTAAGCCTGTTAAAGGATTATCAGCCAAATTAATGAACAATGGCAAAGAGGATGCGATAAAAGGTGAACTGTATATCAAATGTGCGTGGTCGACTCAGGGCAAAAACTGGACAGCTACTGGTGATATAGTTCAAAAAGACAGTACAAATAATTATTATCTAAATGGCCGGGCTGATGACATGATAGTTTCAGGTGGTGAAAATGTTTACCCATTCGAACTCGAACAATGCTTAGTTAACCATCCTGACATTAACGACTTAGCCGTTATTAGTGTTAATGATGAGGAATTCGGACAGAGATTAGTGGCATTTGTGGTATTAGCAGCGCATACTGAACAAACCGAAGATACTTTAATAGACTGGTTAAAACCACAAATTGCACGTTACCAGATGCCAAAAAAAATATATATCATTGACGAATTGCCCATGACTCATATTGGCAAAGTTGACAGAAAACAACTTATCAATCGATATTATGAATTATCTAAGATCTGAGTTAGCGAAAACACCAGTACTGATAAACATAATAATATTTTTTAAAATTTTTATTTTTCAAAAGCATTATCATTGCTTGTTACCCGCTCAACTAATCCTTTTATCGTATTTATAAAAGGATTTTTCTCCGATTTATAATACATAATATAATCAATATCTGGTAATGCCGGAAGTTTTAGGATATCGGTGTAATCGATAAATTTCTTAGACATTGACGATCTGTTCAGGCAGCCTATGCCTAATTGAGCCTCAATAGCAGACTGCATACCAATAACACTGGAAGCATAATGAGATAAATTATAAGATATTTTATTATTTTCTAATTTATCTATAGCTAATTTTTGTAATAAGCAGCCTTTTGGCAAAGTTATAATTGGCAGCGGAGCAGATCCGGTTATACTAAGATCTTTCGAGCCAGCCCAGCAGAGCGGTTCATGCCCCACAACCATAAAATTATCATTATCGGGTAATTGCTGTCCGTTTAAATGAATAAATAAAGCGATATCATATTGTTCCAGAGTATGTTCAAGAAGCATTTTTGAACTGCTCTGAATTGAGACATTAAATTGAATATTCTGACATTGGTCACGTAGCCCTCTTAATACAGATGCTATCGTGGTAGGCATAAAATAATCTGTAATTGAAAGTGTCAGCTCATATACCGAATCATGGCTTCTAATATCATTTATGATATTATCATTTAAAGATAATATCTTTTTTGCATGCTTATACATTTTTTCACCAATAGCTGTCGGTTTCGCGCCGTATCTGCCACGATGTAGCAGCTGTGCATCGCAAAATACCTCAAGTTTTTGGATTTGCTCACTGATAGCCGATTGAGATTTAAATAAAATATTCGAAGCTTTTGTGTAGCTGCCCATTTCTATAATGACAACAAATGTGTGAAGAATTTCTAAATCAAGTTTTTCCATAGTGTAATCAGTCTTCATCGGTTAGTGTCATTAGATTTCTTTAATATATCGGATTTTCCGTTATAAATAAATCAAAAAATCCTGTTTTACAGATATAAAAAATTCTAGCTATTATTTTCTGGAAAAACAACAGGAGTTCATCAATGTCTTTAAATTCAAACAAATTGCCGGATAAAAATAAAAATTTTTTTTCTGATAACCACAAATGGAAAGTTTTATTTACAGGTGCATTCGCTAATACATGCTTTACCTTTGTTATCGGCGGCGTACCTGCAGCCTCCATTATTCTACGTAATGATTACCATATCCCAACATCTGTATTAGGGCTTTTAATGGGCATTGTAGGTTTTGGAATTGCTGTAAGTGAATTACCCTGGGGAATTGCCACCGATCGCTTCGGAGATCGGCCGATATTAATTACAGGATTGTCCACAACTGCCATAGCTCTTTTCACCCTAGCTTATTTTGCAAAAATATCATCACACACTTCAATAAATATCATTTTATGTGCCGGTTTACTAATCGTCGGTCTTTTTGGGAGCAGTGTAAATGGTTCCAGTGGCAAAGCGATCATACAATGGTTTAAACCACAGCAACGCGGCTTAGCAATGAGTGTAAGGCAGGCAGCTGTACCACTTGGTTATGCATTGGGAGCATTATTCTACCCTTATATTTCAATTCATTATGGATTCTCGACCACACTATTTATATCGGCATTTATTTGTATTCTGGCTGCATTATTCAGCTATCTATGGATTATTGATCCCGATAGTAAGAGTGAACGCAAAACACCGGATATAACACAATCACTAAAAAATAAATCAACTCAGCCAATGAAATCATTAAAAGTGTGGCGCATTGTATTAGCTGTAGGTATTTTATGTGCGCCACAGTTTGCATTGATGACATTTTCAATGCTTTTCTTGCACGATTTTGCTGGATTAAGTATTGGATATATCAGTATTCTATTATTTTTCATACAAATCAGTTCAATACCAACACGTATCGGTAGTGGCTTTTATACAGATAAAAAGGGAAATAGAAAATTTTTTCTGAAAGCGGTTACAGCCCTTTCATTCATTTTATTCGCAGCCCTTACCGTATTTACTTATTTTTCATATAAACTCAATATACATCATTTTGCCTGCTTTGTTAGTTTAATTATTCTTATATCTGGTATATCAATTTCTTCCTGGCATGGAATCGGATATACCGAACTGGCTACCGTTGCCGGACAAAAGAGTGTTGCAACTGTATTAGCCATGGCTAATACAGTAGTATTTTTCATTCTGTTTGCAACTCCAGCCATAATTCCATGGCTATTACATCAATTCTCCTGGGTTAGCGTTTGGGCAGTCATGGCTGTTATTTGCGCAATAAGCTATTTCTTATTTGAGAATCCATCATCTGAAAAATAATTTTTTATTCATAGGAATGTACCACCCTGCTTTAATCTGCATAAAACAGACTGAATTTTTTGTTGGTGATTTTACCGATAAATTTAATTTATCAAATTTTGAATTGATTTATGAAGATTATTTTGAAAATAGCCAAACAGTTTTTTAGATTTGAAATTTCATTTTTCACATTATGATAATTAGTCATTTTATGATATGAGCTGAAATATTGATAAAAGTTTCATTTAACAATATTTCAGCTATATAACGTTCTTATTGACTAAGATTTATTGAAAAAATTTAATCGAAATCAAGATATTTTCCACAGACATAAAAAGCTAATAGCTACAATAAAAGGTATAAAGCTTATAAATCTGCTTTAAACTAAAGCATAGTTAACACATTGAAAAATTAATAATAAGCAATTACTAACAAAAGAGGTGTGGCTAATACTGTACTTTTACACAATATCATCATCAACACATTTAATAGCAATAGAATGGTTACTTTGTCTGATATGTGGGTGATAAAATCTGAAGCATCTGGCCATTATTATAATTAAACCATTCAATATAAAAATAGTGAGCATAACACCAGTTATGCTCACTATTAGCTATATGTTGACTAGTTAGCCAGACACGACTATTACATCATGCCGCCCATGCCACCCATACCGCCCATGCCACCCATATCAGGAGCAGCAGGTTTATCTTCCGGTAATTCGGTAATCATGCAATCAGTAGTCAGCATCAGACCAGCGATAGAAGCAGCATGCTGCAAAGCAGTGCGGGTAACTTTAGCCGGATCCAGTACACCCATTTCCAGCATATCACCATACTCACCGGTACCAGCGTTATAGCCGTAGTTACCAGAACCATTCAGCACATTGTTTACTACAACGCTTGGTTCATCACCGGCATTGGCAACAATCTGGCGTAATGGTGCTTCAACTGCTTTCAGTACGATTTTCACCCCGGCTTCCTGATCGGCATTAGCACCTTTCAGGTCTTTAATCGCAGCACGGGCACGCAGCAGGGCAACACCACCACCGGCTACCACACCTTCTTCTACCGCAGCACGGGTAGCATGCAGGGCGTCATCCACGCGATCTTTTTTCTCTTTCATTTCAACTTCAGTAGCAGCACCAACTTTAATTACTGCCACACCGCCGGCCAGTTTAGCCACGCGTTCCTGCAATTTTTCTTTATCGTAGTCGCTGGTAGCCACTTCGATCTGTTTGCGGATTTCAGCAACACGTGCTTCAACAGCAGCCTTGTCACCCAGCCCGTCAATCACAGTAGTATTTTCTTTACCAACTTCTACACGTTTAGCCTGACCTAAGTCTTCCAGAGTGGCTTTTTCCAGAGACAGACCAACTTCTTCAGCAATAACAGTACCACCGGTCAGGATAGCAATATCCTGCAACATGGCTTTACGACGGTCACCAAAGCCCGGAGCTTTAACAGCAACAGTTTTCAGGATACCGCGAATATTGTTTACTACCAGAGTAGCCAGAGCTTCACCTTCAACATCTTCAGCAATAATCAGCAACGGACGGCTGGTTTTTGCCACTTGTTCCAGCACAGGCAGCAAATCGCGGATGTTAGAGATTTTTTTATCAAACAGCAAAATATACGGGCTGTCCAGACCGGCAATCTGTTTTTCTACATCAGTAACAAAATAAGGAGACAGGTAACCGCGGTCAAACTGCATACCTTTAACAACTTCTACTTCATTTTCCAGTGACTTGCCGTCTTCAACAGTGATCACGCCTTCTTTACCCACTTCATTCATGGCTTTGGCAATGATTTCACCGATAGATTCATCTGCATTGGCAGAAATAGAAGCAACCTGAGAAATTTCTTTAGATTTTTCCGGAACCGGTTTAGAAATATTTTTCAGTTCGGCAATAACAGCTTCAACAGCTTTATCGATACCGCGTTTCAAATCCATAGGATTCATACCGGCAGTAACGTATTTCATACCTTCAGTAACAATAGCCTGAGCCAGAACAGTTGCCGTAGTGGTACCGTCACCAGCCACATCATTGGTTTTAGAAGCCACTTCTTTAACCAGCTGTGCGCCCATATTTTCGAATTTGTCTTTCAATTCTACTTCTTTAGCAACAGACACACCGTCTTTAGTGATGTGCGGTCCGCCAAAGGCACGATCCAACAATACATTACGACCTTTAGGGCCTAAAGTTACTTTTACCGCTTCAGCCAATACATTGACACCAGCAACCATTTTCTGACGGGCTTCGTCAGAGAATTTTACGTCTTTTGCTGCCATTTGCAACTCCTAATTTTTAATAATTAATTACGCAATAAAATTAAATTTCTGGATAAATAATTTATTCAACGATACCGAAAATATCTTCTTCGCGCATTACCAGCAACTCTTCACCGTCTACTTTAACAGTCTGGCCGCTGTATTTTCCGAAAATTACTTTATCGCCAACTTTAACATCCAGTTTCTGACGATCGCCGTTTTTCAGCAGTTTGCCATTACCTACGGCAATTATTTCACCCATATCAGGTTTTTCAGCAGCAGAACCGGGTAATACAATACCAGAAGCAGTTTTTTCTTCAGCTTCCAGGCGTTTTACGACAACGCGGTCATTCAAAGGACGAATAGTCATATTATCTTCTCCACATCTTTAGTGCCCGAGGCACGGCAAAGTTGGTTAATACAAACCCGCATTTTCAGCGGGGCGTAAATATAAATTTATTCGTTACTTAAAGTAAGGCTCGCTCGCTGCAATTCAAGAGTAAACAAGATAATTTTTTTCTTCACTCTTACAAATACTTAGCAAATTTGACAAATTAATCCAGTCATTACAGCCAGATAGCTGCAACAACAAAAAAAACTGCTTAAATATATATCTCAGCATAGTCTGAATAAATTAACTAGAGACAAATTAAAATTAAAACCGTTTATTATTGTGCTTCAGCCGGATAAATTCTGAATGACGGGTGAAACTTCAAAAAAATAAAATATCCCTTTTAGCCAGACAGCAAATAAGCTGTTTAACAGCTAAAAATACATATGCATATAAAACTAAATTATCATTTATTTGCTAAATACCAGAATGCTGTTTTAATATTATAAGCAGAATGATTTAATTAAATCCTGAAAATCACAATCAGAATATCGGTATTTTTTATTTCCTTTCAAATCTGATATTAATCTGTGCTGACAGAATCTCACGGGCCCGTGCAATACGTGAACGCACAGTCCCTACCGGGCAACCCATTAGCTGAGCGATTTCTTCATAGGTCAGACCATTAACTTCAGACAATATGATCGGCTGACGCAGGTTGGCCGGTAACTGATTAATTGCTTCATCTATAGCATCAATCAATTCACGGTTGAGCAGCAGATTTTCAGGTGTCTGATAATCAGATAAATGTTCAAACACATCAATTTCTTCCCCGTTCTCATCCACAATTTCACTAATCATTTGCGGTTCACGCCCGTAAACAGCAGTCATAGATTTAGCCGTATTCATACCAATACAGCATAGCCAGGTATAAAACTGACTTCCGGCACGAAATTGCGGCATAGCTTTATAAGCTTTAAGGAATGTTTCCTGAACAACATCCAATGTTACTTGATCATCATGAGTAAAACGACGCAGAAAGTGCTTCAGGCGACGCTGATATTTCCTGACCAGCAAACTAAAAATCTGGGCATCACCCTGCTGAGCCCGACGCACCAACACCTGCTCTTCCACCTGCCTGGTAGAATCATCATGCATTTTGTTATCCTCTAATTATTGTTATTGCATTAATCAGCAGCTGAATCTGCGATAATATATAATATTAACCCTAAATTTTTACAGCCTGATAGGCAAATCCTCCATTAACGGCATCCAGCCATTCTTTACACCCTTGTCAGCTGCCACAGCTACATTAATGACAGCGACACACTGGTTATCAGAATCACACACAATAGGCCAGACAGCACGCATAAAAGAAGGGATTTTTCTTTCCTGTAATAATTTTCTAACTTTCTTTTTTCCTCCTTGTAAAATAATTGTATCCTGGACATCTGCCAGACGGATCGTCATTCCAGCGTCGGTCTCCTCCAGACCAAATGAATGCCTTTTCCATTGCAGATAATGTGCAGCAGTCAGCTCAGAGTCAGACACCGGCAACAATTCGAGCCAGAGCCATTGCTCATTGCAATTATACTTATCAATCCATAATCTGGAATCATAATAGATTACACGGGCACGCGGCAAAGACCATTGTGCTCCATTTTTGCTTTCCATCAGTTGTCTTGCAAACTCTGTCAGTGCCGCAGCGGTCGACATCCCCAGACAATGCTTATGTGCAAACAGACGTAATTGCTGCCGTCGGCGTGATGCACTTAAATTACGCCATAACGGTATTTGAAATCCTTTTTGCTGCGCATGCAGCATAGTCCAGTCAGCTTCAGCTATTTCATCCAGTAAAGACAGCTCATCTTGCAAACGTTCTACTGCCGCTTCTATCTGGGTATCGAGATGTGGCTGATGTTTGCGCCAGTATGGCAAACCATCCAGACGCAGCCAGTTGCGCAAATAGGCACAATTACTATTACTGTCATCTTCAATATGTTTTAGTCCCACTTCATCTGCATAAGCTTTTAGCTGTTGCCGTGAAAAAGACAATAACGGTCGCCAGAGAACAGTATGTCCGGTTAATGAACGTACCTGAGGCATAGCCGAAAGCGAACGTATACCGCCGCCACGCAATGCTCCTAAAAAAAAGGTTTCAATCTGATCATCCCGGTGATGTGCCAGCACCACTGCGTCAGCCTGACTATTTGCATAAACCTGATAACGTGCTTTGCGTGCAGCCGCTTCTATACCCTCTCCTGCTGTACGCACATTTACCCTGACAATCTTCAACGGGACAGACCACGATGCGCATAACTGCTCACAAAATACCGCCCATTCATCTGCATATCTGCTTAAACCATGATGCACATGAATTGCTGATATATGCACCGGAAGACTATCACGCAATTTCGTTAACGCATGTAACAATACCACCGAATCCAGCCCGCCGCTGAGACCGACTGCTAAAATACAACGGCCAGCCATAGAGGCTGACCATTGTTGTGTAATATTGTCACATAGTTTACTTACCGCTGAACTGACCATAACTCATCAGACGATCAAAACGCCGGGTTAGTAATGTCGACAACTGTTTGTCTTTAGCATCTTGCAGCTGACGGGTAAGCACCGATTTTACCCGCTGCATAATTTCCGGATAATTACGATGCGCTCCTCCCAGAGGCTCCTCAATCACAGTATCAATTAATTTTAAATCATGCAGGCGTTTAGCAGTAATCCCCAGAGCCTGAGCAGCTTCCGGAGCTTTTTCTGCGGTTTTCCATAGAATAGATGCACACCCTTCAGGTGAAATCACTGAATAAGTCGAAAATTGCAGCATATTGATGTAATCACCTACAGCGATTGCCAGAGCCCCGCCAGAACCGCCTTCACCAATTACCGTACAGATAACCGGTACACGCAGCCGTGCCAACTCGTATAAATTACGGCCGATGGCTTCAGACTGCCCTCTTTCTTCCGCTCCGATGCCCGGATAAGCTCCCGGTGTATCAATAAAGGTTAGCAGAGGTATTTGAAATTTTTCTGCCAGCTTCATCAGGCGCAGAGCCTTACGGTATCCTTCGGGCTTAGGCATCCCAAAATTACGGCGAATTTTTTCCTTGGTATCACGGCCTTTCTGATGACCAATAACCATTACACTTTCACCATTAAAGCGCGCCAAACCGCCAACGATAGCTGCATCATCAGCAAATGCACGATCACCGTGCAATTCTTCAAAATCAGTACACAGAGCATCAATATAATCTAAAGTATACGGACGCTGTGCATGACGGGATACCTGTGAAATTTGCACCGGTGTCAGTTTGGCAAAAAGATTTTTGGTTAAATCGTCACTTTTCTTTTTCAGGCGCGCGATTTCTTCGGATATATCTACAGCTGACTCATCCTGTACAAAGCGCAACTCATCTATTTTCTGTACCAGCTCGGCTATAGGTTGTTCAAAATCCAAAAAAATCTGTTTCATTGTTGAGATATCCGCAAAAACATGTAACAGCTATGATACGCGAAGAAATGAAGCTATGCAGCCCTTATTAATAAAAACCTGATAGCACAATTATAGATTATAATAATAACAATATGATTTATAAAATATAATTATAAAAAACATCTCTACAGCCACCTGCGCATCCGAATTACACTTTAGCGTTTTCTATCAATTTAAGCTGATATAGCAACAACTTAAACCACACGCCTCAGCAGCAATGCTAATTAAATAAACATCCAATAACAAGCAGATCCGAAACACTATATACGCAACAAATATGCATTAACAGCTTGCCAAGACTAGGAATTACCCACTAAAATTAGCGATTTTCTGTTATCTTGGCAGAATAAAATTACTTCGATTTTTTCACTAAGGAATACACTATGGTAGTTATCCGTTTGGCTCGCGGTGGTTCTAAACACCGTCCTTTCTATAACATTGTCGTAGCAGACTCACACAACCGCCGTGACGGCCGCTTTATCGAACGCGTTGGTTTTTATAATCCTGTTGCCAATGAGAAACAGGAACGCGTACGTCTGAGCGCAGACCGTCTGAACCACTGGATTGGTCAGGGCGCGCAATTAAGCGAAGCTGTTGCCAAGCTGGTTAAAGAACAAAAGGCTGCGGCCTGATTAGCAGTAAAGCAAATGAATAGTACACAGCCACAATGGGTAGCAATGGGCTATATAAAAGGTGTGTTCGGAGTAAAAGGCTGGGTGAAAGTCCATTCTGATACTGAATATACCGATAGCCTGCTCGACTATCCGCAATGGCAGCTGAGTAAAGATGGCCAGATTAAAACTGTAAGCATAGCCGAAAGCAAAATCAGCGGCGATGAGTTACAGGTAAGATTTGACGGCATAACCGATCGTGACAGCGCAGCATTACTGCGCGGCTTTACCATCGAAATAGACCGCGCCAGCTTTGCCGAAACCGATGACAATGAGTATTACTGGACAGACCTGATCGGAATGCAGGTACATAACCGTACACAGGAAAATCTGGGTACTGTCAGTTCATTAATGCAAACCGGTGCGCATGACGTACTGGTAGTAGATGGTGCTTTTGGCCGTAAACTGATTCCTTTTGTCTCACAGTACATTGATGAAGTTAACTTGCCTCAACAGCAAATTGTTGTTGACTGGGGCAGTGATTACTGATGCACATTCAGGCCATTACTCTGTTTCCGGAAATGTTTACTGCCCTTACCGGCAGTGGCGTAACCGGTCGTGCATTACAAAAAGGTATATGGGAATTTGCTACCATTAATCCGCGCCAGTTCGCTGATAACCCGTTGGGTTATATTGATGACCGGCCGTTTGGTGGTGGTCCGGGAATGATTATGATGGCTCCGCCCTTACAGGCAGCCATTGATACAGCCAGACAGACTTGTCCCGAAGGACGGCTGATTTATATGAGTCCGCAGGGCAAGCCACTGAATCATGCACAGACAGCAAATCTGGCCAGAGAAAAGGCTTTGATTGTACTGTGCGGCCGCTATGAAGGTATTGATGAACGCATCCTGACCAGCAACGAAGTAACCGAAATCAGTATTGGTGATTTTGTGGTTTCTGGCGGTGAATTGCCGGCAATGATGTTAATGGATGCAGTAATTCGTTTGTTACCCGGCACACTTGGCGATACACGCTCAGCAGTAGAAGATTCTTTTGCCAATGGTTTACTTGATTGCCCACACTACACCCGTCCTGTAGAATTTCGTCAGCAGACAGTTCCCGACGTTCTACGTAGCGGTAATCATGCTTTAATCGCACAGTGGCGATTAACTCAGGCACTGAGGCGCACACTGACACGCCGTCCAGATTTACTGGCCGATCGTGAATTAACCCCAGAGGAATCCAGACTCTTGCAGACGATCAGACAAGAGGAACGGGATATCCCATTATAATAGGAAGCTTAATATGAACTTAATTCAACAATTAGAGCAAGAAGAAATCGCTCGCCTGAATAAAGAAATTCCGGCTTTTGCACCAGGTGATACCGTGGTTGTTTCTGTACGTGTTACTGAAGGTAGCCGTACCCGTTTACAGGCCTATGAAGGTATTGTAATCGCCCGTCGTAACCGTGGTCTGAACAGTAACTTCATCGTTCGTAAAATTTCCAGCGGTGAAGGTGTAGAACGTACATTCCAGTTATATTCTCCAGCCGTTGAAAAAATCGAAGTTAAACGTCGTGGTGATGTACGTCGCGCCAAACTGTACTACCTGCGTGGCTTAACCGGTAAAGCTGCCCGCATCCGTGAAAAACTGCCGGCTCGTAAAGCCTAAGCAGTATTTACAATTACTATTAGCTGCCTGCGGCAGAGCTAATACTCAGGCCGAATCATCAGATTCGGCCTTTTTCTTTATGTTTTCGGTCAAACTGGTAAAACAGAAAATGTCAGAGCTTTTAAATAGCATAAAATAATCAATAAATATTTATTGAAATAGTGTTATATAAAAAATACTGAATAGATAATTGAATTTTTAAAAATTAATTTCTCTGACAGAAATAATCCAAATCTGTGAATGCTAGCCACGCCTATCCTCTGCTCACAAACTCTAATAATTTACACACCGGCAAAAGGTGAAAAATGTTAAAATTATCCGGTTTTTGGTTTACTCCATCCTAATTTAACTTGCTTTGTCTTACCCAAAGGAAACACACCAAATGAGCCAGTCCCTGAGTTATCGTGATGCCGGTGTTGATATTAACGCTGGTGATTCTTTGGTTGAAAGAATTAAACCATTTGCTAAGCGTACCATGCGGCCTGAAGTATTAGGTGATTTGGGCGGATTTGGTGCTCTGGTTGAAATCAGCCAGAAATATCGCCACCCGGTACTGGTTTCTGGTACCGATGGTGTAGGTACCAAACTGAAACTGGCCTTTGAATGGGATCAGCACGACACCGTAGGCATTGATCTGGTAGCTATGAGTGTCAATGATATTCTGGTACAAGGGGCAGAACCATTATTCTTTCTGGATTATTTTGCCTGCGGCAAACTAGATGTTGAACGTGCCGCTGCTGTTATTAAAGGCATTGCAGCCGGTTGCGAACAGTCCGGGTGTGCACTGATTGGTGGTGAAACTGCAGAAATGCCGGGCATGTACCCCGATGGCGAATATGATCTGGCCGGCTTTGCAGTTGGCGTTGTAGAAAAAGAACAGGTAATTAACGGACGCAGCATTGTTGCAGGTGATGTTGTATTAGGTCTGGCTTCAAACGGTATTCACTCCAATGGCTACTCACTGGTTCGTAAAATTATCGAACGTGCCCAGCCTGAGCTTGACGCTGAATTTAATCAAGGTAAAACATTGCGCCAGGCAATCATTGCCCCAACCAGGCTTTATGTAAAACCTATTCTGGCGGCACTAAAACAATTTACCATCAAAGGTATGGCTCATATTACCGGTGGCGGTATCAGTGAAAATGTACCCCGCATTCTTCCTGAAAACACAGTAGCTGCCATTGATTCTCAATCATGGCCATTACCCAAACTTTTTCAATGGCTGCAACAAGCTGGAAATGTAGAAACTCAGGAAATGTACCGCACTTTTAATTGTGGTATTGGTATGGTTTTGGTGGTAAATGCAGAAGATGCGGATGCGATACAGAAATTTTTACGGCAACAAGGCGAAACTGTTTATCAGATTGGTCGTATTTGTTCTCGTCAGGGTAACGAACATCAAACTCAGATTAATTAAACTGAATTTTATATTTTTTTGAATTAAATTTATTATTCCAATCATTAATATGGCCATCAACTGTTACTGACCGATTGATGGCTTTAATAGTTATTTTATGAACAAAATTTTGTTTTTAATAAATAATTCTTATCAATTATTTCTAAAAAAATAATTAACATATTCAATTAAATATGAATTAAAAGATTAGAAAATCTAGCATTATATTTTGTATAACAATTTTAAAAAAATATTATCTTCATCAAAAATCTAACTTTGAGCAATTTATTTAATTTATCAAAACTCTGTTTCCAGTTAATAATTGTGTATTACCATCCTCATTCTTTATAATTCGTATAGTAGCACCCCAGATTTTTTCACTTCCACCTTTCTCTGCCGACGTAAATATAATGTCATAGATAATGCCATCTTGAAAATCATAATCAAAATCAATGCATTCCTGAGTTTTTACATTATATTGTTCTTTCGGATAATCTTTCTTTGATAAGTAGGTATCAGTACTGGTTTCATATATCCCCGTACCGGTAATATTAAATTGTTTGTTTTCTTTTAACATATCTTCAGTTGATGGAATACTGATACAAGGTTGACTATTATCTTTTAAAACAACATCCGGATCATTAATACGAATACAACCTGCCAGCATGATTAGCACAAAATTTAGTAAAATACAGAGGATAATTTTTTGTTTCATATTAATTATCTCTTCTATAATAAACCGTTAAAAGTACTGATTTACCAAAAAAGCGGAATACTGATAACAACACATTTTTATCATTACCACTTATGTAGCACTAATTAACATTGTCTGAATTAGCCTCATTATCAATTAATAATTGCGAATTACCATCCTTATCCTTTACTATTCGTATAGTAGCAATCCAGGATGTTCCACCTTTGCCTTTTTCTTGCGTTCTAAATGCAATATCATAGGTAATATCATTTTGAAAATGATATTCAAAATCTATGCACTCCTGAGCTTTTACATAATATTGTTCTTCCGGATAATATTTCTCTGATAAGTAGGATCTGATACTGGTTTGATATATATGTGTCGAGGTAATATTAAATGGTCTGTTTGTTCTTAACATATCCTCACTCCGCGGAATGCTAATACATGGCTGACCATTTTCTTTTAAAACAATATACGGTTCCCTAATATTACTACAGCTCGCTAACATGATTAGCATAAAATTTAGTAGAATATAGAGGATAATTTTTTGTTTCATATTAACTATCTCTTCTATAATAAACCGTTAAAAGTACTGATTTACCAAAAAGCTGAATACTGATAACAACACATTTTTATCATTACCACTTATGTAGCACTAATTAACATCGTCTGAATTAGCCTCATTACCAATTAATAATTGTGAATTACCTTCCTTATCTTTTACTATTCGTATAGTAGCAATCCAGGATGTTCCACCTTTGCCTTTTTCTTCCGATGTAAATGCAATATCATAAGTAATATCATTTTGAAAATGATAGTTAAAATCTATACACTCCTGAGCTTTTACGTAATATTGTTTTTCCGGATAATATTTCTCTGATAAGTAGGATCTGGTACTGGTTTGATATATATCTGTCGAGGTAATATTAATTGATCTGTTTGTTCTTAACATATCCTCACTCCGCGGAATGCTAATACATGGCTGACCATTTTCTTTTAAAACAATATCCGGGTGATTAATACGTATACAGCCAGTTAATATACTTAGCATAAAATTTAGTAGGATACAGAGGATAATTTTTTGTTTCATATTAACTATTTCTTCTCTAATAAACTGTTAAAAAATACTGATTTACCAAAACAGCTGAATACCGATAAGAACACATTTTTATCATTACTACTTATGTAGCACTAATTAATATCGTCTGAATTGACCTCATTATCCATTAATAATTGTAAATTATCATTCTTATCCTTTATAATTCGTATTAATACTTCCCAGAATTTTGCCTTTTAATCTTTTTCCACTGATATAAAATCAATTTGATAAGTAAAATCATTTTTAAAATAATAGTCAAAATCTATGCATTTCTGGGCTTTTACATAATATTGATTTTCCGAATCATTATAATCTTTCACTGATAATTCTTTTCCGTCAAAAGGCAGAGATACTGTTGCCGAGGTAATATTAAATGGTCTGTTTGTTCTTAATATATACTCACTCTACAGGATGTTAATACAAGGTTGACCATTATTTTATAAATCAATATCCGGTGTATAATACGACCCAAATACAGCCTGCTAATATGTTCAGTAAAAATATCAGCAGTAAACAGTGAATACTTCTTCGTTTTATCCAAATAGTGCTTTCTTATCTTTAGGATTTTTTAAAAACAAATGTAAAATAGTCTCATATATTTTTAGCCAGTAATTTCGCATGCCTTGTTGATTTCTGGCTAAATTTCCTTTATATTTCTCATTTGTTAGTTTATACCAAGCATTATAATTAAATGTTTTTAGACACCAATAATCAGAAATAATTGAAGCTTGCTGCTCCATACGATAGTCAGATAATATTTTATCATTTGTCAATTCATAGTGATAATCAACTAACCCGCTTCCTAGCCCCCAAAATGCCACAGCCATTCCCATCTGAAATTGCCACACATGAACCATTTCATGCATGAATAAATGTTTGCTAGGAATAGCTTTAATTGAAAAGTCATTTGTATATGAATTTGAAGTAAAATATATTTCGCCCATTGGTGTTACTGCATATTCATGATCTTTTCGATCTTGAAATGGCAAAATAGGACCATTTCTAACTTTTACTAAAGCTAAGTTGATGCTATCTTTAAATATTGAAGTAACCATCGCAATCTCTCCGGGGGTTAATAACCTGGGTGTAGCCTTCAAATGATTATCTATCATGTCTGCTACAACAACTCCTACTACCCCTCCAGACACTCCCCCACCAATCTTCATAGCAGTTGAAGCAGCCCCACCAATAGAAG